>DATDFT010000027.1:0-8497 GCA_036522475.1 Pyrinomonadaceae bacterium
GTGAAGACTTGGCTCAAAGCCAAGATCATGGACGGTGATGAACTCTTCCCTTCGGAAGAAGGAACACCGCAAGGAGGTGTCATCTCACCTCTACTCGCCAACATTGCACTGCATGGTCTTGAAACTGCAATCACTACAGCCTTCCCGAAGTACGTTACGATCGACGGGAAAGAACATGGTCGATACCAGCCGAGAGTTATCCGCTATGCGGATGACTTCGTGGTACTCCACCAAGATCTAAAAGTCGTAGAGAAAGCTACCAGCATCGCCCAAGGGTGGTTATCAGGCATGGGGCTTGAACTCAAACCAAGCAAGACGAGAATCACACACACCTTCAAGAAACACGAAGGCAATGTTGGATTCGACTTCTTGGGTTTTCACGTTCGACAGTTCAAAGTCGGTAAATGTAACTATCGAACATCGGGACACTCAAGAATCCTGGTTGATTTCAAAGCCATCATCAAACCCAACAAAGAGGCAGTTGGGCGACACTACCGACAAGTCGCCGAAGTAATAGAGCGTAACAAGTCGGCCGAACAGGCCAACCTGATACGTTTGCTCAACCCGAAGATCGTCGGGTGGACCAACTATTACTCAACAGTTGTCTCGAAGGAAGTTTTCTCGAAACTGGACCATCTAGTTACGAAGAAACTCCTTCGCTGGGCCAAGCGACGCCATCAAAACCGATCTCGAAGGCAAACAGTAAACAAATACTGGATGTTTTCTGATAAGGGTAGAGGCTGGGTGTTCCAAGCATTGGATCAAAGGCTTCGTTGGTATGCCGATGTACCAATCAAACGTCACGTGCAAGTGGCGGGAACCAAAAGTCCCTTCGATGGTAACTGGGTATACTGGAGTAAGCGCCTTCAGCACTATCCGTTATTAACTTTTCGACAGGCCAAACCGTTGAAGAAGCAAGAAGGAAAATGCCGGTGGTGCAGACTCTACTTCAAACAAGGAGACATGATTGAGATTGACCATAGAATCCCACGTCGTTATGGCGGCAGGGATGAATACGGCAATCTTCAACTGCTTCATGTTCATTGCCATGATGAAAAGACCGCAATCGATGGAACTATCGATTCAGTTGGTCCAGACAGTATCGATGTCAACGATTACGTTATCGAGGAGCCGTGTGAGGTCGAAAGTCTCATGCACGGTTCTGAAGACGAGGCGTTCGGGCGACCGGATGTCTTAGTTTAACGCCACGAAGAAGATTTGCCACAAAGAGGCACAAAAGGCCCAAATAAACTAATGAATTCTCTTTTGTGCTCTATGTGCCTTTTTGTGGCTAAACGTCTGTGC
This sequence comes from Pyrinomonadaceae bacterium, assembly GCA_036522475.1. Lineage (GTDB taxonomy): Bacteria > Acidobacteriota > Blastocatellia > Pyrinomonadales > Pyrinomonadaceae > PSRF01. The sequence continues at coordinate 1,306 of DATDFT010000027.1, forward strand.
TTCTTTGTGGCTCGTCCTTGCCATCTGTGCCCCACCGACCGAAGCCTCGCAGTTTGCTGTAACGGCGCTTCAGTCTGTCTTCCTGCGAGCAACTGACAGTTTCCGCGAGACGTTCACTCAGCGCTGAATCAAGGTAGCGTGCGGTTTGATCGTAATCGTTGTGCGCACCGCCTTCCGGCTCGGGAATGATCTTGTCAATAATTCCCTCTTCGAAAAGATGCTGCGCTGTCAGTCGGAGACCTTCCGCGGCTTGATCGGCCTTCGAAGAATCTTTCCAGAGAATCGCTGCACATCCTTCCGGTGTAATCACTGAGTAAGTCGCATTCTCGAGCATCAGCACTTGATCGCCAACGCCGATCGCGAGTGCGCCACCCGAACCACCTTCACCGATCACCGTGACGATGATCGGCACCTTGATCTTCGCCATCTCGCGAAGGTTGTATGCGATCGCCTCGGCCTGCCCACGTTCCTCAGCATCGATTCCCGGATAGGCGCCGGGCGTGTCGATGAACGTGAAGATCGGTCGTCCAAACTTCTCACCGAGTTTCATCACGCGCAGCGCTTTGCGGTAACCCTCGGGCTTGGGCATGCCGAAGTTTCGGTAACTCCGCTGCTTCGTATCGCGACCTTTCTGATGACCAACGACCACCACCGGCAGACCATGAAAGCGAGCGAGTCCGCAGACGATTGCCGGGTCTTCCGCGAATCGCTTGTCACCGTGCAGCTCGACGAAGTCTTCAAACAATCGCTCGATCAGATCGAGTGTATACGGGCGGTCGGAGTGACGAGCAAGCAGCACGCGTTCGAAAGCAGTTCTATCCTCGACCGGTTTTGCGTCTTCGGGTTTGTCTTTTTGGTCTTTGGCCATTCGGGTTATTCAAAAGTAACACTAAAGCGCCGTGGTCTGCGACCAGCGCACAACGCCTTTCTGATCGATAAACTGCTCGTTAATCGAATCGGGCCCGATCGTCAACATCGCGAAGCCATTCAAGACGCGCTTGGATTGTTGGAGATCGGTGTTTGAGTAAACGCTCGATAACAGCTCGTGCGCGTAGTATGCAACCGAAGGTTTGGTCGAGCCGTCCGGGTTCTGCAAACCGTAGGCGAGTCCGAAAGGAATCGCACCATGACCGGCACAACGCGCTTTCACGCCGTTCTGTGCTGGGAACGATGTGTCCGAGTAGACCATCGCGTTGTGAACATGGCCCCAGTACCAGAATTCAGGTGGACGACCGAGCGCTGAGATCACCTGGTTCCAAAGTGGGAGTTGCGCGGTGCTGGTCCCATCGATGTTGGTGGGATTGTGATGCGTGAGCAGGATGACGGTCTTGTTCGCGGTGTTCAGGCTCTTGATGAAGTTGATCTGATTGGCGTCATTCAAAACGCCATTCATGAACAACGGGCTCGTGTCATAGTAAGCGGTATCCAAGCCGATGATTATCCACTTCTCATTCTGAATCGCGAAGTAGCTCGTGTTCTGTTGCGCGCTGAAGGTCGGCGCTTTGAGTCCCTTGGCAAAGAACCCCTGCGCGCCGCTGTACATCTCGTGGTTCGAGTTCAGCATGAACGAGCCTTTCGAACCGCTGGGCCAGTTGTTCGCGAAGTTCGCGACCTCTTCGTCAGAGTCGAGAAAGCCACCGGTACCGGCGTAGTAAACGTCGCCGAGATGAATCGTGTAGTCCGGCGCGAGCTTCTGGACCTGGGTAATCACTTCGAGAGCCGGATAGTTGATGGCGCCGTCGGTCCATGGACCAGTGCCCCAATCTCCGACGATTGCAAACTTAACCGTGGCGTCAGTATTCGTGATGACAGCGGGAGTGGTGCCAAACGGCGCCCACGAGCTCACTTCCTTCACGCCGATTTTGAGTGCGATGTAGAAAATGAGCGCAGTGATCCAGCCGGCATCGAGGTCGCCAAATTTGCTGGTCGAGATCATTGTGCCGTCGTAATCAATGACACCGGCGCCACGAACGTCTTCGTCCCAGTCCGCGAGCATCTCGACTGTGATTTGCGTTTTCGGAAAATCGAGCAAACGCCTGAGGACCGGATGAGTTTTGTCGAGGAGGTAAAGGCCCATGCCATACTGAGTGGCGCCGGGTTCACTGTCACTCGGATATTGATTGTTCATCAGCCGGATCAGCTTCGTTTCCGACGCTTGCAGGTACGCGCCGAGCCGGTTGATCTCGTTGCGCACGTCGGCCATGAAGGTCAGCGGATGAAGCGCCAGCTTCTCCAAAATCTGCTCTACCATTTTTAATTCATTTTCGAGTTCCTGAGCTGTGAGTTCTCTCATCAGTTTCAATGCCTCCAGGGTGGACCAGGGTCAGACGACCGAGCTTTCTAATTTCCCAGTGTTCGAGAGTCTTGATCAAGCGTTATCAGACGCGAGCCTGAGGTGTGCTGGTCTCGACGGTGATGGCGCAGCCGAGATCTTTCAGGGCCTGCTCGAGTTCGTTGCTCCGGCGCACACGCAGGGCGCTGTTGGGTTTTACCCTGACGACTGTGCCTTCGTCGATCAGTGCTTCGAATGCCACTTCACAATCGCCCGGATTCGAATTAAGCAGGATCAAAATCTCATCACACAAGGTCGAGAAATCGTCGTGTTGAGGTGTGCGAAGCACCAGGAACTCGTTGCCTCTGATTGTCGCGTCAATGCTCTGCACCTGGTCGACTATGATCGTCGGTGGATTGTCTTCGCTTAACTCCAAACGCCCGATAACGATTACCGGCAACTCATTCTGCGACACCGCGGAGTATTTGCGATAGCACTCCGGCCACAGCACGCACTTCGTACCACCAGCCTCATCCTCGAGTCGGAAGAGCGCAAACTTGTCGCCCTTCTTTGTGGTGCGGAGTTGCAGGTCGTTGATGATCCCGCCGGTGGTCACACGAATGCCAGTGGTTAAGTCGGGCAACTCCGACGATTTCAGCGCCTTCACGCTTTGCAGGATGTTAAGGTAACGCTCGAGCGGATGACCGGTAATATAGAAGCCCAGAGCCGCTTTCTCGGCGGCTAACATTTCACTTGAAGTCCAGCCTTGTGCCGTGGGTGACAGTTCGTTGGCGAAGTCGATCTCTTCGGGCATCGCTCCGAACAGACCGTTCTGGCCGATAAGCTTTTCGCGCTTGGCTCGCTGGGCTCGCGAGAGCGCCGCATCGATTGAGTTGAATAACCCGCCGCGCCACGCTTCGATTGGCCTGCCATCCTTAAGCGAGTCAAAAGCACCGGCACTGACGAGACTTTCAAACACTCGCTTATTTAACGTTGAGGACTCGACTCGTTCGGCAAAATCGAAAAACGATCGGAAAGGACCACTGCTTTCACGCGCCTCAGAAATCGCATTAACGGCCGATTGGCCCAAACCTTTAATTGCCGTAAGTCCATAGCGGATCGCTCCGCTGAGAGGCGTGAACCCGGAGTGGCTTTCGTTGACATCCGGCGGCAGGAGGGCGATCTTCTGGGCGCGGAGCTCCTTCGAGTACTTGAACACCTTTGCAGCATCCTGAGCTTCACTCGAAAGCACTGCGGCGTAGAAGTGCTCCGGATAATGCGCCTTCAAAAAAGCTGTCTGAAACGCGAGATACGCATACGCAACACTGTGACTGCGATTAAAGCCATAGTCTGAGAACTGGGCCATCAAAGAGAATATCTTCTCGGCTTTTTCGCGCTTTATGCCCCGCTCAACAGCGCCATTGATGAACTTCTCTTCATGCACTGCCATCTCCTCGCGCTTCTTCTTGCCCATCGCGCGACGCATCAGGTCGGCCTCACTGAGCGTGTAGCCGGCGAGCTTTTGCGCGAGCTGCATGATCTGTTCCTGATAGACGATAATGCCGTAGGTGTTGTTAAGAATCTCCTTCATCTCCGGCACGAGATAGCGCACTGCCTTTTTGCCGTGGTGACGCTGAATAAACTCATCAACCATGCCGCCATCGAGTGGTCCGGGCCGATAGAGCGCGTTGAGTGCGGCAAGATCTTCCAGCCCTTTCGGTTTCAGCTTGCGACAGATCTCCTGCATGCCTGACGACTCAAACTGGAAGACCGCCTCAGTTCTCCCTTCAGCAAAAACATTAAGCGCCTTACCGTCGTTAAGCGCTATATCCGACCAGTTAATCTCTAAACCAAACGAGCGTTTAATGCTGCTTAAGCAGTCATTTATCACGGTTAAAGCGGTAAGCGCTAAAAAATCCATCTTAAGCATGCCGGTTTTTTCGAGGTCCGACATGACATACTGCGTGGTCAGCTCCTCCTTCCCGGAGACTGCGACCGGGATCAATTCCTGGAGCGGCAGAGGCGAGATGACCACGCCCGCCGCGTGGACTGACGAGTGTCGCGCGCAGCCCTCGAGCCGCCGCGCGATCTCAAGTATCTCTTTAACCTGCGGATTCGTTTCCATCTCGCGACGGAGTTCAGGTACTTGTTCAAGTGCCTGATCGAGACTGACGTTGCGTCCGCGGACCGGAGGCGGGATGAGCTTTGCGATCCGCTCGACCTCCGCATACGGCACCTCGAGGGCCCGGCCGACATCCTTGATGGCAGCTTTCGAGGCAAGCGTTCCGAACGTGATGATCTGGCAGACGGAGTCGCGACCATACAGGTTCGCGACGTGGTTGATGACGTCGCCGCGACCACGAACACAGAAGTCGATATCGATGTCGGGCATCGTCACGCGCCCTGGGTTGAGAAAGCGCTCGAAGAGCAGGTCGTACTGAAGCGGATCAATGTCCGTGATCTCGAGGCAGTAGGCGACCAGCGACCCAGCCGCCGAGCCGCGACCTGGACCGACCGGAATCGAGTGTTCCCTGGCGTAGCGGACGAAGTCCCAAACGATTAGAAAGTAACCGGCGAAACCCATCTGCTTGATCATCTGGATCTCGCTCGACAGTCGCGACTGATAATCCGACATCGGCTGTTTCAACTCGCCGCGTGCACCCTGCGTGTCCCAGACCTGCTGGCGCCGGCGTTCAAACCCGTCACGAACGACCTTCTCAAAATAATCGTCCGCGGAGAGCCCCTGCTCGGATTCAGGGATCGGATACTGCGGCAGGTAATTGACGTTCTCGGGCAGCTTCAGTTCGCAACGCTCGGCGATCTCTACAGTGCGTGTGAGCACCTCCGGAAGTTCGTGCCCAAAAATCTCCCACATTTCAGCCGGCGAGCGCACATAAAAGTAAGGACTCGAATAGCGCAGGCGATTCGTGTCGTTGACCGTTTTGCCGGAGCCGATGCAGAGCAGGACGTCGTGCGCACGCGAATCCTGGGGCGTCAGGTAATGCGCATCATTGGTGGCGACGAGTGGCACGCCCGTTCGCTTGGAAAGATCGACAAGTGACTTGCGAATGCGTTGTTGCGGCTCGAGATCATGCTCCTGGATTTCGAGAAAGTAGTTCCCTTTTCCGAGAATCTCCTCAAACTCGAGCGCCGCCTTTGCTGCTTCGTCACACTTCTCCTGGGCCAACAGCGCCGACGGCACTCCCGACATGCAGGCGGAAAGCGCGATGAGTCCCTTGCTGTGCTCGGCGAGGAGTTCTTTGTCGATGCGTGGCTTGTAGTAGAAGCCTTCGGTATACGCTTTGGACGTCAGGCGAACGAGGTTCTGGTAGCCTTCATAATTCTGCGCGAGCAGTATCAGATGAAAGTTGGCCTTCTCACCGGGCGCGCTCGCGGCTTTTTCCTTGCGACTGCCGCGCGTGATGTAAGTCTCGCAGCCGATGATTGGCTTCACGCCGCGATACTTCATCGCGTTGTAAAAAGAGATGGCGCCAAAGATGTTGCCGTGGTCCGTCATGGCACACGCCGGCATGCCCATCTCTTCCACACGCTTGGAGAGAGGTTTGATTTGAATGGCGCCGTCAAGAAGACTGTAATCAGTATGAAGATGGAGGTGTACGAATTGTCGGTCCTGCATTTTATTAAACTCATCCACAGGTTACACAGATTAGAAGGACAATCTGTGTAATGTGTGGACTGTTCTTATTCCCATTCAATGGTTGAAGGTGGCTTGGAACTAATGTCGTAAACAACGCGATTGATCCCGCGAATCTCGGAAACGATCCTCGCCGACACTCGCGCAAGAAGATCGTGAGGCAACCTGGCCCAGTCGGCCGTCATGCCGTCGACACTTGTCACCGCTCGAATCGCAACCACGCGCTCGTAGGTCCGCTCATCTCCCATCACACCCACGGTCGAAACCGGCAGCAACACTGGAAACGCCTGCCAAACGGAGTGGTACAGCTCAGCGAGCCGTAACTCTTCATCGAGGATCCGATCGGCGGCCTGGACCAAACGGATCTTTTCCTCAGTGATATCTCCGAGAATGCGCACAGCCAAACCAGGCCCCGGGAATGGATGGCGCCCGAGAATCTCTTCCGGAACTCCTAACTCTCGCCCAATCAATCTCACTTCATCTTTGAACAACTCGCGAAGCGGCTCGATCAACTTGAGATTCATCTTCTCCGGCAAGCCGCCGACGTTATGATGACTCTTGATCACAGCCGATGGACCACGCACCGAGACGGATTCGATGACGTCAGGATATAGCGTGCCCTGGACCAGGTAGCCAACATCGCCGAGTCGACGCGCTTCCTGTTCGAACACGTCGATAAAAACTTTCCCGATCCGTTTGCGCTTCTCTTCCGGATCAGTCACGTCTTTCAGCGCTGCGAGAAACAGATGGCCTGCACGGACACCGGCGATGTTCAACTTCATACTCTGCTGCAACAACGCCAGAGTCGATTCAAACTCACCTTCACGCAAAAGTCCGTTATCAACAAAGATGCACGTCTGTCGATCCCCGACAGCACGATGAACCAACGCCGCCGCGACAGTTGAATCAACACCACCCGACAAACCTGACACGACGCGACCTTCTGCGCCGAGTTGATCGCGAATACGCGCCACTTGTTCTTCGATAACGGCCTCAGGAGACCAATCGCCACGACACCCACAGACAGAAAATAAAAAATTCCTCAGTACTTGCGCGCCGAGCGGTGTGTGCGCAACTTCGGGATGAAACTGCACGCCATAGATCGCGCGCGACTCGTCTTCCATCGCGTTCAAGGCGTCATCGGTCAGCGCCGTCACATCAAATCCCGGCGGCACTTCGGTGACGTGATCGCCATGACTCATCCAAACGTCGAGCTCCTTCGGAAGTCCTTTGAACAACAGACTCGTCGTGTCCAGCACTTTCAA
>DATDFT010000028.1:0-46076 GCA_036522475.1 Pyrinomonadaceae bacterium
GGCAGTCTCTCGATCACAGTTTCGAGCTGCGCGAGTTTTATAACTTCCCCGAGTTGAACCGTAGTTGCGCAAGGGTTCCCGTACAGCAAATTCTCTCGCAACGTCAGATCAAAGAGCACAGGATCCTGCGGCACAAAAATGACGGACGAACGCAAACTCTTCAGTTTGATATCGCGAACGTCCCTGCCCGCAATCAAAACTCTTCCCGCGTGTGCGTCGTAAAGCCGTGCTAGTAATTTCGCAATCGTACTCTTGCCGTTGCCACTCGTGCCGGCGAGGGCCACTCTTTCTCCGGGATTTAGGCGCATGCTGATTGCATTTAGGACGGGTCGATCCGAACGATAGCTAAAGGAGACATCGTTAAACTCGATCGGTCCCAAGCTTCCGGATTCAAGTGCTAACGCGTCCGGACGATCGCGAAGAATCACATCGGCCTCTGTGATGTCCATCAAACGCCGTACGCTCGCGCCAGCACGTTGGAGCTTCGAATAAATCTCCACTACGCCGTAGAGCGGAATAAAAAGCTGTAACGTATAACCGTAAAACGCTATCAGACTGCCTGCGGTCAATGTGCCCGCGATCACCTGATAACCACCATAGGAGAGCACGCTCGCCATACCAACCACTATGATCAGATAAAGAAACGAACTAAAAAACAGTTCTGTAGCTCGTCGCTTCATTTGCGCCCTCACAGCTTGCCCCGAGAGACGAGCGAAGCGGCGCGCTTCGCGCTGTTCGCACGAAAGTAGCTGAACCTGCACAATCGCTGAAAGATGCTCCTCCAAAAACTGGATCACCCTCGCCGACTGATCTTGAACCGAGTCGGATGCGTGACGCAGATGCTTATGAAATCGACGTCGCACAGATATAAATACCGGCACCAGCGGCACGACGATCGCTGTTAAGCGATAGTTCAACACCAGCATCGCTGTCATTATTAAACTAAACACCGTCAACATTCGGAGAGCGCCGGGGATCACTTCGCCGCTCAAAGTTCCGACCTGGTCTACATCGATTTGCAAACGATGCAATGTATCACCGACCGGTTTGTTGTCGTGATACTCCGCCGAAAGACGTTGCAGGTGACGCAGCAAATGCAATCGCAAGCGAAAAGTCATTTTCTGAACGGCACGAAAGTTCAGGAATCCGGCCAAACTGTCGAATCCCAGGCGACCCATGTAAGCAAGAAAAAAGGCTAATGCGACCAATGGCAACCAACTCAAACGCCGGTTCGGTATGACGTCGTCAATCAATAGTCTGACGATCAGCGGATCGATGAGAACGAGAATGCTTGCAACGAGTATGCATAGGTAGCTTGCGAGATGCAGACGGAAAAAGGGTTTGACGTGGGAGGCAAGCCAGCGAAACTCACCAGATTGATCCATTTTCATATCCACACCTATCTTGCATTCCTGTTTCGCAGTTCCTTCGAATTGACTTCCTGATCAACGCAGGGTGTGCTGTAACTGATAACTCGACCAACGATCTCCGCTTCTCTCGGATAAGTGAAGCGACGAACGCTCGCAGGCGATGAGTGGTGAGGAACGATAAAGAGTTGATTGGCTTGTAATTCACACCAGCCACACGCATAGGCCGCTCTTAGCTCGATGAAAAAGATCGGCCGCTCGTATTCATTGCTCCATTCACCTGACGAAATTCTGGTTTGCTTAGTATCGATCCGCAAAAGCGCACCGGGCCGGATCATTGGATACATGGTGAAGTCAGTGAGGCCGAGATGTCCGTAGACGATGGTCGAGTTGCGACTCGCGTCCGATGCGGGCACTATTTTGGTCGCCAGCTCCACGCAATTGTCCGCGGCGCATGCCGGCTGCAAAAGTTCATCGCCGTCGTCAGATACCAACTGCGTCAGGTATGGATCAGCAACGCGTTCGTACTTCTCTTTCTCGTCCACGTCGACGTTGTACAGCCGCACCAGGTCCAGAAAACTCACGCGGTAGATCACGCTCAGACTGAAGAGCTTGTGGATGCTCGACTCGGAGGCGCCGTTTTCCAACTGGGAAAGCCAGCCGTTTGAGATACAAAATCTTCTGTCACCTTTGACGTCGGCTATGCGCCGGCTTGCGTGTTCGACTTCACGAACCGTGATGTTGCGGCCATTGCGAAGTGTCTTGAGTTGTTGACCAGACGGCACAGTGATACTCCGTTAATCAGCGGGAGGAATTGACCTGGGCGTCTGTATCTTTGTTGATTAGAAGTGCGCCGTCGTATGAATATGCCGCAGTCTACCTAGCTAAATCGCAATTGAGGAGAGGCACGAAGATTTGTCCCGGATTACGGAGGCAATTTTGAGCGAGCTCATTAGTTAACGATCACAACTGCAACCGCTTAGCGAATGAGCGAGTGATACCTAGGGTTCTTTCCTGATGGCGACTTCAGGCCGCGAATCAATACGAAAACTAAACATTCGTTGTTCATCATGGCTTGGCAATTCGCTGATGAAAAGAAACTTGTGGTCCAGCAATGCGATCATCGTTGTTCTCTATCCCGGATAAAGCACGCCGACGACTTGTCCGATGATCTCAATCTCATCGCGATGGAATTCCTCGCGCATGTTGCCCGACGCGGGATGCGGTATCAGCACGATCTTATCGCCCGCAACAAGCTCCGCATACACACACGTCAGACCATGCGGCGTCATCACGTAGAACAACTCGCGCTCGTGAAAGCTGATATTTTCAGACGGCAGAACCTTCTTCAGGAGCTTGTTCACAATCAAACGACTGCCGGGTGGAGCGATCGGAGTGGCATTGGAATCTTCTTCGCCAACGACAACGTAGCAGAGGTAAGGCGGATAAAACGAGCTCAGGTATTCCACCTCAACGTTGGCCCAACGCTTCAGTGAACCTTCGAAGAACTGCGTATTATCGAGCTTCGTGTCTTCGCGGAGGATCGGCAGTCTTATTCTGCGATGACGCGTCACCGCATCGATCGGCACCTCGCGAGTGCGCGCGCGACTCATCTCCAGTTGTTCGGCAAAGCGCCGCTCCGGTTGCAAACCGATCGCCGCATCGATGTCAGTGCGAGAAAGGTTCAGGATGATGCGCAGGCTGTCGAGTTTTGCGGTGCCTGGTTGTCGAATACTGCCGCTGATAATGTTGCCCAACGTCGACTTACCGACGCGCATGTCAGAGTTGGCGTAGAGTTTCGCGAGTCGCTCAGTCTCTGAAACCACGTCTTTATAACTGAGGCCGAGGAGTCGCATCGCTTTGACGATCAGATTTCCGAGCGGCGCTTCTGTTTGTCGTTGTGGGCGTCCGCGCCTCGCTCTTCCGGCGAACACACTTCGACGCTTGGCGGGTTGATTTTGGTCGTCGTCCACAGTTTGGCCCATACGATGAGGGTTGGCGGGCGGCTATGGCTCGACCAAGCGAGCGCAAAATCCGGGGGGAAACCGCAATAGCTCAAACTCTTCAGTTTCTGGGAGTCGAATTTACCGGGAGGTTTGAGGAGGCGAATTCTACACTATCGCGGCCCTTCGTGGTGAAAAAATACGCGTCGCTTCTAAAAGATCATTCCACTCGCTGGAGATTCCAATGTCTCGCCTACTAGTAACCTCGCATGGAAGTTCTGGGCCGCATTCACCCTCCAAGAGGAAAATTTAGGCTTGGCATTTCGTTTGCCGTCTTCACCTTCGAAAAACGATTTGTGATCTGGAATAGAACAGAGGACAGGAGTCTGTGCGATGCTCGATCAGGAAGTTGACGACAAAGGAACCAATCAGGAAGAAGCCCAACATATGATCGAGGCCCTGCGAGATCAGGGGTTCAACGGTGACAACGAACGACTTGCGAAAGCGCTCGGCAGAACGATCGAACAAGTCGAAGGTATAATCAGCGGAACAGAAACGGTTGATGACGACGTTGTTATGAAGGCCAGGGGAATTGCTCTGAATCGTGGCATTCAAATCGAGTAGAGGAGTTGAACAGTGAAGCGCGCAGAAACACGCACCGGCAGTCCGCCATGGTGGTGGTTTGAAGGCGGCACCGAAATCTGCTCCAGTTGCAATCAGTCGTACGCATATCAAACGGGCTCTTACTGTCTCGATTGCGACAGCAACATCTGTTCACTATGCGTACAGGAAAACAAAGAACGAGAACCGCTCTGTCCCGGTTGTTCGAGTTAGGAATTTTGTTATGGCAGCACGCTCGATGTGGAAAGGGGTCTTGAAACTGGGCACGACCCGCGTACCGGTAAAACTTTACTCTGCGGTGCAGGACCGCACGGTTCGATTTCACGTGCTTGACGATCGTCAGAAGAAGCGCGTGAAGCAACACATGGTCGATCCTGATTCCGGCGAAGAAGTACCGACTGAAGAAATTCAAAAAGGTTACGAAATCGAACCCGGCAGATACGTGATTCTCACCGCCGAGGATCTCGAGAAACTCGAGCCGCCTCCTTCCCGCGACATCGAAATCGTCGAGTTTGTGCCGCAAACGAAGATCAGCCAGCAGTGGTACGAGCGGCCTTATTACCTTGGACCAGACGGCGACGAAAAAGATTATTTCGCCCTCGTTGAAGCACTCCAAAACAAAGAGAGTGAAGGCATCGCGCACTGGGTGATGCGCAACAAGTACTACGCGGGCGCGTTGCGCGCAGTTGACGATTATCTGTTCCTGTTTACGTTGCGTGATGCGAACGAAGTGATCCTCGCTGATGATTTGTCCAAACCATCGGGCGCCGCACCGACGCAGAAAGAGTTGGCGATGGCGAAGCAGCTCGTCGAGATGTTGAAGGGTGAGTTCAATCCGTCGGAATACAAAGACGAGTATCGCGAACGCGTGATGGAGTTCATCGAGAAGAAGGCGAAGGGACATGCGCCACGATTGAAGGCGGTCAAAACTAAGGCTAAGACGACTGCGCTCGACAGCGTGCTCGCGAAGAGCATTGAGTCGTTGAGGAAGAAGGAGAAACGCGCTGCCTAAGACCACACGCAAAACTGCGGAGCCCGAAGAGGAGAATGCAGGCGGTCGACCATTCTGGTCCGGAACGCTGACATTCGGGCTCGTGAGTGTGCCGGTGAGTTTGTTTCCGGCGTCACGATCGAATCGTGCTTCATTGCGCATGCTTGGACCAGACGGGCAGCCACTCGCGCGCAAGTATTACGCTGAGAAGACGGGCAAGGATCTCGATGCGGATGAAGTGATTCGTGGATATGAGATCGCGGACGATAAGTATGTGATCGTGACTGACGAGGAGTTGGAACGGCTCGCGCCCGAGAAAACTCGCGACATCGATCTCAAGCAGTTCGTGCCGGCTGAGTCGATTCCGCCGCTTTATTTCGAGCGTGGTTATTTTCTAACGCCGGCCGCGGGTTCGCAAAAGGCTTACAAACTGCTGGCCGAAACGATGGAAGAGAGCGCACTCGCCGGCATTGCGACTTTTGTTATGCGCGGCAAGGAGTACTTGGTCGCGATCTTCTCGGAGAAAGGGATCTTGCGAGCGGAGACGATGCGCTTCGCGGATGAGTTGCGCTCGCCGTCAGACGTGGGACTGCCGAAAAAGAAGGAAGCTCCGAAAGCGACAGTGCACAAGTTTGAAAAGCTGATCGCGAGCAAGGCGAAGAGACAATTCTCGCCGACTAAGCTCGCGGACAAGCAGACCGATTCGCTTTTGAAACTCGTAAAGAAGAAACAAGGGAACCGTGCGAACGTGGTGAAAGTCGAAGAAGAGGCCGACACGGATCACAAGGTTGTGGACCTTGTTCAAATCCTCAAGAAGAGTCTGGGCGCGAAAAAATAGCCGCAGGTTTACGCGGACAAACGTTGATGAATTATTATCCGCGTTTATCGGCATAAATCTGGGGCTAGATCTTGATCTCTTTCCACTTTCCTTGCCTGAACCGAATCACACTCAACGCACAACGCGTCACATGGCCGGCGAGTATCGCGAGCCAGATGTCAATCGGATCGAGCTTACTCGTCTGCTGAATCACAAAGCAGATTCCGAGCGGCACGATCATCTGCGAGATGATCGAGATGTAAAGCGGACTGCGCGTATCGCCGGTTCCCTGCAGTCCACCAGTGTAAGTCAAGGCGACCGCGATAAATAATCCTGACAGACTCAGCACGTGCAGCAGTTGCACACCAATCTCGACTACCGCCGGATCGTGCATGCCGAAGATCGCGAGCAGTTGCCGTGGCAAAAACAAAAAGAAGATCCCGATGAACGCCGCGCCTGCCAATCCAAATTGTGCTGCTACGTGTACTGCCGCGCTCGCGCGATCGGGTTTGCCCGCGCCAAGATTCTGACCGGCGACCGCGGCTGCTGCGCCCATCAAACCCACCGACGTCCACGTAACGAGCGAGAAGAGCTCGTTGTAAGAAACCGCGAACGCACCCTGGGCTGCAGCGCTCTGCGCCAGCGATCCGACGAACGAAAGCATGAACACGCCGCCGATGTTCATCGCGATTCCCTGAATGCCTGTCGGCAGTCCAAACTTGAAGATCGATTTGATCGTGGACCAATCTGGTCCATAACCACCGCCGCGCGGAATCGATATCACCCACGAGCCCGCCCACATTCGTGAGAGCGCATAAACGCCGATGAGTCCCGACGCGATACACGTTCCCATCGCAGCGCCTTTCGTTCCGAAAGCGGGAATCGGACCAAGTCCGCGGATCAGCATGATGTTCAGGAGGAGGTTGAGCACGGTCATGGTGATGCCGAGCACCATCGGTGTACGCGCGTCGCCGGCTGAGCGCAACGCGCCGCTGAACATGAAGAACACCATCATGCCGCTGCTGAAAACAAACATGATGCGAAGAAACGGCAGTGCTTCGGCTTTAACTTCTGGAGCTGCATGCACGAGATTCAGCAGCGTGGGCGACACGAGATATCCGATCGGCGCCATGATTCCGACGGCGATGAATATCGCGGTGAGAAATGCCTGGTAGACGGTGCGATTGACTCTTTCTTCGTCACCCGCGCCTGCAAAACGAGCGACGAGAACGCTCATGCCGGTAAACAGTGACGAGATGAAAACGATCACGACCAGAAAAATCTGCCAGCTCACTCCGATAGCGGCATTCCCCTGGTAGCCGACGAGACGGCCGACGAGTACATGGTCTACCATCCCCTGTAGCCCGCCGAAAGCGTTCGTGAGCATTGTCGGCCACGCGATCTTCCAGACTGCCGGACGTAGTGGTCCATCGACGATCGAACGATCGTAGCGCGCTTTAGCGGGAGCTTTCGCTGTCGCAACCATATTCATTAGCCACAAAAAGGCACAAAAGGCACAAAGAAAATTTTTTAAATAGATCTTTTGTGTCTTATGTGCCTTTTTGTGGCACTAATTTTTTCTCTAGTTTCCGTACTCGTTTGAGCAGGCTTGCGTTGCCGATCTTGTCTGCGACGGCCGCAAACGCTGGCGTGGTTCCGTGCCATTCAAGGTCGTCAACGTTTTTGAAAAGCGGCTCGTCAGTGCGCAGAGTCGCGAGATCCTTAAAGAGCAACGCGAATTTGCGGTTCTCATCGTTCAAAGCAGTGGGTGGAAACTTTTCCAATGGACCATAACGGTTGATGAGTTGCGCCGCAGTCTTTGGCCCACAGCCCGAAATTCCCGGATAACCGTCTGCCGCATCGCCCACGAGCGCGAGGTAGTCAGGGATAAACTCGGGGGCCACGCCAAACTTCGCGCGCACTCCTTCCGCATCGCGAATCACTCCGCTGCGGCGGTCCACTTGTACCACACGATCATCAACCACGCATTGCGCCAGATCTTTGTCCGGCGTCCAGATACAGATCTTCTCAACCCGTTTGTCGCCCGCCGCGAGGTGAGCCGCAGATGCAAGCGCGTCGTCCGCTTCGAGTTCGACCATGGCCCACACCGCTACACCCATCGCTGCGAGCGCTTCCTCGAGTGGTTCAAACTGCGCCTTCAGCGCGCGCTCGACGCCGGCTCCGGTTTTGTAACCCGCCCACATCTTGTTGCGGAACGACTCGATAATGTGATCGGTCGCGACGCCGACATGCGTGCCGCCCTCATCAATCATCTGCGCGACCGTGCTCAACACGCCAGACACGGCGCCAAGCGGCGGATCGGTCTTCTTGAATCGGCGAATTCCGTAGAAGTGACGGAACAGTTCGTAAGTCCCATCAAGCAGGTGAATGATCATCGTCCGTGAATGTTATCATTCCGAAACGAAAAATTTCTTCGCTCGGTTGTCGAATTGGCCGCGGCTCGTTCGATTAGTAGTTGAAAGCGCAAATTTTCAGGAATTTAAGGAGATATTAAGATGCGAGTGATGGTCATTATTAAGGCGAACAAGGAATCAGAGGCGGGAGTTATGCCGAGCGAGAAACTGCTCAACGCGATGGGTAAGTTCAACGAAGAGTTGGTGAACGCCGGAATCATGCTGGCGGGTGAAGGACTGCACCCATCATCGAAGGCAAAGCGCGTCAAGTTTTCCGGCGGCAAGCGAATTATCACGGATGGTCCATTCGCGGAAACACGCGAGCTCATCGCCGGCTTCTGGATCTGGAAAGTGAATTCGATGGAAGAAGCAGTCGAGTGGGTGAAGCGGATACCGAGCGATCCCGAAAGACCGGACATGGAAGGCGAAATCGACATCCGTCCTATCTTCGACGTAGAAGATTTCGGCGCGGAGCTCACTCCGGAACTCCGAAAACTGGAAGAACGCCTCCGCACTAAAGCAGAAAAACTTAAACAATCCTGATCCGCGTAATTCGTGTAATCCGCGGCAAGAAAATTTAGCCGCGGATTTTTTTCATGCCGATTTACCGAAGCAGTAGAGTGCGCTCCGGGTGCGGATATAGATGTGACCATCACTGATTGCCGGTGTTGCATAGCACTCATCGTCGAGCTCGTTCACGGCGAGCACTTCCCATTCGCCCGCAGCCTTCAACACCGAAACCTGTCCACCCTGGCCGATGAGATACACCTTATCATCGGCCGCAACCGGCGACGAAAAATACTTGTCGATCGCGCCATGCAGTCGTCCTTGCTTGATGACGTTCCCGTTTGCCGGATCGAACGACAGCAGAATGCCGCTGTCGTTAATCATGTAAAGCACTCCGTGATAGAGCAAGGTGGAAGGAACCTGCGGCACCGGCTTCGTGTAACGCCAGCGAATCGCATTAGCAGTCTGATCGCCCTGGCCGCCCAACTTAATCGCGAGCAAACCATTCTCGGCCGCCATCATCCCGCGGAACACTTCCCAATCCCTGGCGTCCAACTTCTCGTCGCGGTTTCCGTCAAACGCTTCGAAAGCGGCAACCAACATCTTATCCATCATCGTGGTGCCGCCCGCCGCCGCGACTTCGGCTTTCGTGATCATGTGGTCCTTGTCTTTGTCGTAAGCGGCGAGTCCTTCTTCAAACGAAATCGTCGGCACCTGTTTGCCCGGCTGATTTTGCGGGAAGCCCCAGCCGTTGATGTAGAGATATTCGGAGTCGTGACTCGCAATCGACTTCATCTCGCACGCGAGACCGCGCACCCACCACACACGCTTTCCGTCTTCAACCGAATACGCAGAGAGTTGGAACGACTCGGGAACGATGATCTGCTTCGGTCCTTCTTTCGGCTGATAGATGATGGGCGTCGAGTATCCGGAGATCACTGACGGTCGATCGACTTTCCACAAGAGTTTTCCGGTGTTCTTGTTAACGGCAATCAAATAGGACGACGGATTGTCCTGATCGACCGGCAACACCACTTTGTTATCGACGAGAATCGGCGAGGCGCCGAAACCGTAAAACATGTTGAATGGTCCAAGCGGCAGTTTCCAACGTTCCTTGCCCGCGCGATCGTAGGAAATCATTCCGAAATCCTGGAAGAATACGTAGACGTTCGTGCCATCAGTGACCGGACTGGGCGAGGCTGGTCCATTGACGTTCTGCAAACGACCTTCTTGCGCGCGCGGCACTTCGCGTTGCCACAGAATCTTCCCTGTCTGGCGATCGAGACAGATGACGAACAGCTTCTCCTTTGTATGCGCGGTGACGAAGATACGATCCTTCGTCAACACGGGCGACGAGTGTCCGGCAGGCAACTCTGTTTTCCAAACGACATTCTTCGTTGGTCCAAATTCAGTCGGCAAGCCTTTGGTTTCAGAAACGCCCGTGCCGTTTGGTCCACGAAACTGCGACCACTCATCAGAAGCAGTAACGGTCAAAGGCAGCGCGATTAGAATTGCGGAGAGAAGCACGATGTTCTTCAGCATTTTGTAAACTCCACTTTAATGAATACTGGACACGCGGCGAGCGCGCTGATAATAGCGCCTTCACGGTCTCAGGTAAATCCGTTAATCTCTTGCGCAGGAAAGGACCCGACCACCCCATGAAGACCATCCTTCTAATTTTGGCAATAGCTTCATCAGTTATCGCGCAACGCCCTGCCGCGCCAAAAACTCGCGACGTGCTTTTCGATTTCCGAAAAGATGTGCCGGCGAATTCGATCCGAATGTCCGCCGCACAACAGCGCAGCGCGTTGTCAAAAGTGTTTCGCAGATACTTAACCGATCAGGACAAATGTAGATCCGATTTTGCCGGCAGCGACAGCAATGATTATTTAGCCGCGGCACGTAAAGCAGGACAGATAGTTCCATCAATCATCGACATGACGACCGGAAGTTTTACTGCGGCGGGTCAAACTCAAACCGCTTACGTCATCTCAGTCAGTGAGTGCAACGCTTCGCACGCGGACAACTTCGGAACGAAACGCATCGCCATCTTCTCAGGACCGCAACTCGTCGCCGACATGGACGCGGATTTCATGGGCACCATCGTGCGAAAAACTGATCTCGATGGTAACGGGTTCGATGAGTTGCTCATGATCAGCGGCGACATGGCCCAGGGAACAGTCACGGAGATGGCGATCCTGGCGAGCTTCGAAAACGGTCGCCGTCATGTGATTCATGATTTCGCTACCGTGGTTTTGGACTCCTGTGCATCGGAGGCGCCGGGCAGCGATTCAAAAGCCGCCGTGATCTACACGTCCGCTTTCGCGCCAGGCCTCAAGCCGACGTTCACGCAGGAAAATTACGTTGCAAACTGTCGCAACCCGCGGCGTTGGCGATTACTGAGAGGCAAGATAGAGGATTGATTATAAGCGTGTGATTTTGTCGTTGCAGAAATCAGCGATGCGCCCGAATGGTTTAAGATTTGATATCGATCAACGGGCAGGAGGAACAAGGCAATGGCAGAACTCTTGCGGGAATACGCCACGGCGGTGAGTGGACCTGATGACACTACTTACGTTGTTCGCAGCTACGGAGAACAACGACGAGACGGCACGTGGATTGGTTGGCTCGAGTTTCATCCCACCAATCCGGGTAAACGAACGTTGCAAACCAATCAGGAAACTTCACAACCGAATCGTGGCGCCGTCGAATACTGGGCGACGGGCTTGGAACCGGTTTACTTCGAAGGCGCATTCGCGCGCGCGCGCTAGACGATCTTCCAGCCGGCGAAAGGTTTTACAGTCGCGCAACTCGGACTGCCGTCCTTCCCTTTGCCTGGCACACGCGTCTCGAGTACGCGTTTGCCTCTGGAAGCTTTCTTGACTACGTCCCACGTGATGTCACGAAAGGGAATCTTGAGCCGGCGACTCCACTGGGTGTCAGTCTGGCCGGCGTAAGTGCCGATATCGAGATAAGCGAATCGCCCGTCGACCGGACCTTGCGTGAACTGGCCGAGCAGCACCGGTTGACCATCCTTCCCTTCCTTCACGCGCGCACTGAACTCAAACTTCAAGTCACCGGATTTTGATCGCTGTTTTTGGACGACCTCGTAGTCGTTGCCGCCACCCTTCTGCAATCCGTAATCGACACCCGGCGGCGGATCAACAAGAATGATGCGAAAGTTTAGCTCCTGTTCCATGCTGCTGAGCATACTCCAATAGAACACCCCGCAAGAACACAACAGGTCAGAAACAATAGAACAAGTCAGGAAGTTTGAATAGAACTGAGGGGGAAAGTATGCGGTTGAGACAACCCTGAGTATCGTGACGTTACAGCGTTGATCAAGGCTGTCCGTCGATGCGGCGAAACACGGTTTGGAACAGCTTGTGCGTGTAACCAAACGGGTACTTCTGGTGTCTTAAATAATAGTCGGGCTCTCTCCAACGGCAACGGAGGTAGCCCGACAATTTGTGTTGAAAGATGAAAAACGATTAGCCGCACGCGGGTTGGTGAGTGCGGCTTAGACAAGGAAGGGTAAAGAAATGAAAGGAAAATATTTGCGAAAGATTGGAGGTCTCGCCCTCACTGTGCTGATGCTGTTCGGCATTGCCTTGTTCTCCTCAGGAGAAGCGCAGGCACAGCATCGACGCAGAATCGTGATCGTCCGCCCTTACCCCTATCGCATCTATCGTCCGTTTGGCTTCGGATATAGGAGTTGGTGGGGTTATCCGTACGGTTGGGGATACGGCCCTTACGGGAGTTACTACAGCCACTACGTCTTTGACAACGTCGAAGAGGCTGGCAGTCAGGCGTACCACGATGGCTACAAGACGGGACGGGACGACGGTAAGAAAAACAAGAGCTTTGATCCCCAGCGCTCTCACTACTTCAAGGAAGCGGGTTTTGGAAACTTCGCTGAGGTTTATCGATCCAGTTTCTCGCGAGGTTACGAGGAAGGTTACAGCGTCGGCAGATCGCAGCGAAATGGCTAAGCGACCGCTCGTTGCGATTGGATAGGTCCTATAGAAATATAGGACCTATTTTTTATTTCAACAACTTCGAGACCTCGAGCACTTGCTCCGGTCGCGCGCGAACCCAGTAGTTCTCTGTTAAGTTCACCCATCGCACTGTCCCTGACGTGTCGATCAGAAACTCCGCAGGTCGCGCGATGTCATTTCCACTTATTCCCGCGCCCTTATGAACCAGGTCGTAACGCTTGATCACGTCCGCGTTGTGATCCGATAGAAACGTAAACGTGTAACCAGCCTTTTGTTGCAGCTCGTACGACTCTCGCGGAGTGTCAACGCTGATCGCAACGGGACGTATTCCCACCTGCTTGAACTGGTCCAGACTTTTTTCAATACCCCGCAACTCGGAGTTGCAGGATGGTCACCAGTAACCTCTGTAAAAAACCAGCAGCACGCCCTTCGGCGCACTGCCGTTAATCGGTGAGACTAGCAGTTCATCAAGCGAGACTTGATTTCCGTTTGTATCGGGGAGCACGAAGTTCGGCACCACCTGTCCGACCTGCGGCGCGCCTTTCGAAGCAGGGAGCCAACGTCCGGCGACGAAGATCGTGAAAACGAAGAGCCCGAGTATCACGACGCCAAGCGTGGCTACGATCGAACTTACGATCTTTGATCGCGTCGGGTGTGGGCGGTCGGATGCAAATCCGCGTCGCACGCCCAGGAAGAGAAATATTAAGGCGATGACGAAGAGCAGCAGGTTGGCCCACGGGAAATCACGCGTGACCGGAAACTGCACGAAGACAAAGAAGTAAGTGAGAAAGGCCGCGATGGTGAGCACGAAGCCCACCCACAGCGGCCAGTTGACGCGTCGTAAAGTCATCTTTGTAAACCCATCTGTGTAATCCGCGGCTAGATGATTTAGTTAGTGAATGAATACTGAAGTGGTCTTACTTTCCACCTGCCGTACGCAACGAACGCGCAAAGCAGTCCGGTAACAAGTGGTTGAATCGCGAACTTGAAGCCGGGACCCATCATGGTAACGACGACCGCGCCAATCATAATGATCGTGAGCCCGATGGCTGCAAGCGCCGTTAGATATTGCTGGCGCTTGAACACTCCCGGCAGTATTAGTCCGAACGCGCCGAGCACCTCGCACAAACCGATGAACTTCATGAACCATCCCGGAAATAGAATTTGGTTGGGTGGCCCCATCGTTTGAAGAACCTCTATGGGCAGCCATAGCTTCATTCCACCGGCCATCAAAAACATCAACGCTAAAAGTGCTTGTATGATCCAGAGTAGGATATTCATGGTCAGGCTCCTTAAAGTTTACTCCGTCGGCAGTCCTGTAATCTCCAACACAGGTCGAATCTCGATCGTGCCGACTTTCGCCACTGGAACTCGCTCGGCAATGCTCATGGCTTCGTCGAGATCGTTCGCATCGATGAGGTAATAGCCACCGAGCTGTTCACGCGTCTCGGCGAATGGACCATCAGTTACCAATCGCTTGCCGTTACGCACGCGAACACTCGTAGCCATCGACACCGGATGCAGCGGTCCGGCCGATAGATACTTGCCTTTGTCGCTGAGGTCGCGTGCCAGTTCTGCCGATTCGATATAGCAGTTCTCTCGTTCCGTGTCACTCAGCGCCCGTTCTTCCAGATAAACCAACAACATGTATTTCATTAAATTTGTGCCTCCACTGCTAAATCGAACGGCAGGCGCGCGAATCGACACGTTTGCCGAAATTTTTTTATTATCAAACGTGCTCCCAAACCCGAATGTTGCCGTCGACGCAGTGTATCGATCTGACTGGGGTCGGATTGTTGCAACTCTGATACGTCAGTTTGGCGATTTTGAACTCGCTGAAGACGCCGCGCAGGACGCATTCGCAGCCGCAGTCGATCAGTGGCGCAGTGACGGAATTCCCGACTCGCCGCGCGCGTGGATCATTCAAACGGCCAAACACAAAGCCATCGATCGGCTGCGACGTCAAACACGTCTTCAGGAAAAACTGCAAGCCGATCCCGACTTCAGCTCCGAACCGATTGTTGAAGCACCGAACCTCGATGACCTCAGCGAGATTCCCGACGATCGCCTTCGTTTAATTTTCACCTGTTGCCATCCAGCGCTGTCACTCGAAGCGCAAGTAGCGCTCACGCTGCGGACTTTAGGCGGACTTCAGACAGATGAAATCGCACGCGCGTTTCTGGTTCCGACAGCAACAATGGCCCAGCGACTCGTACGTGCAAAGCGGAAGATTCGCGATGCCGGAATTCCGTTTCGCGTGCCCGATACGAGCGAGATGTCCGCGCGACTCGACGCCGTGCTGACCGCAATCTACCTGATCTTCACTGAAGGTTACGCTCCCACGCGCGGCGAGCCACTCGTGAGGGCCGATCTTTGCGCCGAAGCGATCCGGCTCGGACGTCTCCTTCGCTCACTTCTCGAACCGAAGTCTCCCGCTGAAGCGACTGCACTCCTCGCGCTCATGTTGCTACATGACTCACGACGCGAAGCACGACTCGACGAACAAGGCAATCTGGTTGTGCTCGAAGAGCAGGACCGCACGCTCTGGAACAGACCGCAGATCAACGAAGCACTCGCGTTGGTCCAGGAAGCACTTGCCGGTGAGCCTGGTCCATTCGCGCTTGAAGCGGCGATCGCGGCCGAGCACTGCAAAGCGGCGCGCCCCGAAGACACAAACTGGCCGCAGATCGTTCGACTGTACGATGTGCTGGCGCAAATTATGCCTTCGCCGATCGTGTCGCTAAACCGCGCCGTCGCGGTCGCAATGTCACGTGGTCCACAAGCCGCACTCGAGCTGATCGACGAGTTGTCAGCAGCAGGTGAACTCGATGAATATCATCTGCTGCACGCCGCACGCGCCGACATGCTGCGCCGCCTCGGGTCGAACGACGCAGCCGCTGAGAGTTATCAAACTGCTCTTGAACTAGTGACCAACGACAGTGAGCGTCGTTTCCTCGAGCGCCGCCTTCGCGAACTCCGATCGGTGCCACAATAAAGTTTTGCCACAAAAAGGCACATAATGCTCATAAAAGAAATGAACTCAAGGCGCGCTTCTCTTAACTGGACAACTTTTGTGGCTTTTGTGCCTTTTTGTGGCTAATGACTTAATCTCCGTGTCCGCCGGTGGCGGCCATCGCCTTCAGGCGCCTGTCGATCTCTTCGGAGGTGACGTCTTCCTTGTGCGTTGCAATTGTCCAAACGTGACCGAACGGATCGGCCAACGTGCCTGAGCGATCTCCGTAGAACTGATCTTGCAACGGTTTCAATTCTGTGCCGCCGGCCGCGATCGCGCGCGGGTAAACCGTATCCACATCCTCAACGTAGATCATGAGACTGACCGGCGTGCCGTTATGAGCTTTCGGTCCCGTGTATCCCATCTCAGCACACTCGTCTGCAAGCATGAACGGTGAATTACCAATCTTCATTTCGGCATGGCCAATCTTTCCTTGATGCTCCATGCGAAACAGCTCAGTCGCGCCAAACGCTTTCTTGTAAAAATCAATCGCATCGGCGGCGCCATCGACGATCAAGTAAGGCGTTAAAGAGTGGTATCCCTCCGGAATCGGTTTTACGTCTCCCATTACTATTCCCCTTTCGAGTGGTTGATTGATTTAAGAAACTTTACTTCCGACCATTGTTCTTGACAACAACGAGCGTCATGTCGTCCGTGAGCGGGCGCGGCGCCGCAAAGTCCTGCACTGAGCCGAGCACTGAAAACAGCACCGACTCGGCCGAACCACCTTGCGCGCGACGCAATTCAGTTTGCAAGCGCATCGCGCCAAACTCCTGCTCCGCTTCGTTGAACGATTCGAGAATTCCGTCAGAAGAGACCAGCAACAGATCGCCGGCGTCCAACTGCGCGCTGCCTCGCTCGAAAAATGCATTTGGCACGGCTCCGAGCACTGGTCCCCCATCTGAAAGCAGCTCGAGAATTCCATCCGAACGCAGCAGCAATGCGGGCGGATGTCCGGCACTACAATAGTCCAACTTTCCGGACGTCGTATCGAGTCGCGCCACAAACAGGCTGCTCAACGGCTCGACAGCCGATAGCCGAGCGATGTCGCGATTCACTGCCGCAACAATCGATTCCGGATCGCTGTTCGTCGAGGTGTGTGAACCGATCAAGCCGATCAGGTGCGTCACCCACATTCCCGCGGCAAGTCCTTTGCCGCCGATGTCGCCGAGCGCGAGCACGAGACCTCGGTCTGTCTCTTCAACACTGAAAAAATCGCCCGGCAAGTGACGAACCGCAAAGATCTCACTCGCGACGTCGAACTCACCACGACGCACGAGACTCGGCGCACACAAACGCCTGTGTACTTGTGCCGCTTCGAAGACCGCCGTGTTCAGCTCCGCGTAGTCGCGTTGAAGCCGTTCGAGCTTCAGCTCGAGTTCAGATAACGGAGAACGTTCCGCAAGGGGAGCTTCGACTGCGCTTGTGGCGCCATTGAATAGTGCGGGAGTCATGATCCGAAGACCTCATCCTACAAACTTATATCCACTGCCATGAACGGTAAGTATGAAACGTGGCTCCTCTGGATTTGGTTCAAGTTTTTGCCTTAGATGCACGATGTGGGTATCGACGGTGCGCGTAGTCGGATAATTTTCATAACCCCAAACTGCGTCGAGTAATCGATCGCGGCTGAGTGTTTCAACCGGATGCGCGATGAAATATGCGAGTAGCGCAAATTCTTTGGCTGAGAGATCGACAACTTCTCCGTCACGTCGCACTTCGTTGCTGCGAATATTTACTTCGACGTCGCTGAATTTGTAGATCTCCGGCATGGGTAACGGTGAAGAGACCCTTCGTAACACCGCTTTAACACGCGCCATCAGTTCGCGGATTGAAAATGGTTTGGTGACGTAATCGTCGGCTCCGAGTTCGAGACCGACAACTTTGTCGATCTCCTGGCCGCGCGCAGTGAGCATGATAATCGGAACTGACGGGCGTTTCGCTTTCAACTGCTTGCAAACGTCGAGACCGCTCATGCGCGGCATCATCACGTCGAGCACAACGAGGTCCGGACTATCGGAGAGTGCGCGATCGAGACCGCTGACACCGTCTTCCGCGCTGATCACGTCGTAGCCCTCGTATTCGAAGTTGTCGCGCAGGCCGGCGACCATCGCCGGCTCATCTTCGACAATCAGAATTTTCGTTTTCGTCATTTCAACCCCTTTAACAACCTCACGGAGGTTACAAAATGTCCGCTTGGACCAGCGGCAATGAAAGCGTGAACTTGCTGCCACGACCGGGCGTGCTCTCAACCTCAACCTGGCCGCCGTGTGCGCGCGTGATGTGACGCACGAGCGACAATCCCAAGCCGCTGCCTTTCGTGTTATGGACGAGCGGATCGCACGTTCGATAAAACTTCTCGAAAATCCGCGCCTGTTCGTTTCGATCGATGCCGATGCCACGATCGCTCACTTCGAGTTTAAGCACCGCATTATCGCGATAGAGTTTGACGCCTAAAAACTTTTCACTGTCTGAATACTTCAGCGCATTATTGACGAGGTTAACGAGAGCGCGTGCAATCGCCTCGCGATCGACTTTCATCTTCGGGATGCTCGTGTCGATCTGCTCTTCGAGCGCAAAGCCCTGCTGCTCGATCTGGAAGCGATAAGAGTCGAGCGTGTTGCGCACGAGCTCTGCGATATCGGTTTCGCGAAAGTCGTATTCCTTACGACCCGCTTCGATGCGTGAGAAGTCAAGAATGTTATTGATTAAAGCCGTGAGTCGTTCGCTCTCTTTGCGAATGATGCTGTAGTACTCGTTCTTCTTCTCTTCTTTGGTAATGCGACCGAGCTCGAGCGTTTCTGCGTAGAGCCGAATCAGCGCGAGTGGCGTGCGCAACTCGTGCGAGACGTTCGAAACGAAGTCAGACTTCAAACGCGCCAGAGCCACCTGCTTGTTCACACTGCGATACGTCAGCACGAGTCCGCCAATCATCAATACCGACAAAATGCCGAGGATCAAAAAGCTCTGAAACACCCAGCGATTACCGATTGCCTGTGCTGTTGTACCTTGAAACTTGATGCCAAGGACGAGACCACGAAAAGCATTATCGAGGTTGAGCGACACCTCAGGCTTGCCACCGTTCCACCCAGCCGACATTGCGAGCGGCCGGTTCAGGGCATCCATCGGATAAACCAGCATCGCCAGGCGTTGCTCTTCGTGCTCTTTCAGTCCCTGCGAGGTCAGCTCATAAAACGATTGGGTCTCGTTTTGTCCCGTATCGTCGTTGAGTTTTAGTGAAGTGGATTCCTCGAGTATCTCGGGGAAAAACTTCTGCCTTAAATAAACGGGATCGAATCTCACGCCGCCCAGTACCGTTCGATCCTTTCCGAGCTGAGGAAATGTGAAGATCGCGGTCGTAGTGTACGGGGAACTGTCGTCCGAAGCATCAGACTCCCCGCTCAACCACATAATCGGCTTGGGTTTCTTGTTCAACTGGTCCACCAGGAACGGACCTTCAAGACCGAACCAGCCGTTGTACATCTTGTTCAGACTCGCGAGTTCTTTCTCGTTCGCGCAGCGCTGTTGAATCAGCACTCCCTGTTTGGAGTCGTAGAGAAACGCGTGTCCGATCCACGGGTTCTTCTCCAGAAGCAGATCGAATTTTCTTCGTTTCTCATCGTCCGAGTCATCGTCAGAGGGAAAGGTGGCTTTGGCCTCTTCGGTCAGCTCGTAAACCTTGCGGCTCATCTTCTTCGCGGAGTTTGAAAGCAGGTACTGAAAGTCGCGATGAATCAGTGCTTCGACTTTCTTATCGCGCTGGATCGACTTCACGTGTTGAAAGTTGACGTAGATCAGTGTCAACGCGGGCAACACGACGGCCAGGCCAAGCGTTAAGATCAGCCGGAAACGAGTGTTGGTTTCTCTTCGGGACTTCATAGCAGCGCCGAGAATACGCCCCGACACACCGGGCTATGTCAAGGCGAGGTAAAAATTTGTTAAGAGTTGTGAAATCCGCGGAAATCCGTGTTTATTTTAATCCGAGCTTCTTCATTTGACGCAAAGTTTATACATCTTTAGCCTCGCCCGCCAAACTCCGGTATAGTAACGCGTTCTCGGATTGAGCCATGGAGCTTAAAGTGAAACATTTGACGACTGCGGAACTCGAAGCGGCGTTGGACCATTTGCGCCAGACGCCCAAAGACGACGGTGTGTTGCACTTGATCGTGGCACGGCCGGATGTGGACGAACGAGAAGTGCTCGACGAAGCGGAGCTTCATGTAACGGATGGACTGATCGGCGATAACTGGAAAGTGCGCGGCAGTAGAAAAACTCCGGACGGCTCCGCACATCCAGAGATGCAGATCAACATCATGAACTCGCGTGTCACCGCGCTCGTCGCGCAGGAGAAAGATCGTTGGCCGCTCGCCGGTGACCAACTCTACATTGAGATGGATTTGAGTAAGGAGAATTTGCCGGCAGGCTCGCGTATCGCAGTCGGGTCGGCGGTGTTGGAAGTGAGCCCACTGCCGCACACGGGCTGTCATAAGTTTGTGGCGCGCTTTGGTCAAGAGGCGATGCAGTTCGTGAATTCAGATCTTGGAAAACAGATGTGTCTGCGCGGCATCAACGCGAAAGTTGTTCAGGGCGGGATAGTGAAAGTCGGGCAAACCGCGAAAAAGATTTAGCCACAAAAAGGCACCTAAGATACAAAATCATTTCCTGCTGAATTTTGTGTCTTATGTGCCTTTTTGTGGCTAATTGTTTTCACAGAGAGTAGGAACAGGAAAGCTCGAGGTGTGCTGCTCTGCCTTCCTGCTCCTGCTCCTGCTCACGCGGCTCTCTGCCGCGAATGTCGTCCCTCTGCAAACTGCTCGATCATCTTCTTATTGAACGCGGGTATATCGGCAGGCTTTCTGCTTGTTATTAATCCGTTATCAACGACTACTTCTCGATCCACCCAACGCGCTCCCGCATTGATCAAGTCGCTCTTCAACGACGGCCACGAAGTTATTGTCCTTCCCTTCACCACTTCCGAATCGATCAACGTCCATGGCGCGTGACATATAGCAGCCACCGGTTTTCCAGTTGCAAAGAAACCGTCGACGAACTCGACCGCTCTCATCATCATCCTTAATTGATCGGGATTTCTGACGCCTCCGGGCAATAATAAAGCGTCATAATCATCAGAACGCGCCCGTTTCAAGGGCATATCAACTTTAAATGAATCCGCTTTGTCGTCGTGGTTCCAACCCTGGACTTCACCTTCGGCGGGGGAAACAATCTCCGTCGTCGCTCCAGCCGCTTCGAGCGCCTTCTTCGGCTCCGTTAGCTCCACCTGTTCGAAGCCGTCGGCAACCAGAATGGCCACCTTCTTCCCTTTCAGTTTCTTCTCCATGAGGTTCCTCCTTGTTCGCCAACAAAAGTTGCCGTGAGCTATTGGCCGTTCGTGAGTGCGGCAAACCCGTCGACCCTGGTCGGCGGATCCAAAGCTTGGGCAGGTTCGCCGCACTCAACGTGCCCTGCTCTGTCTGGCAGGCTACACATAGGCAACAAAGGTGCCGCCAAGTCGATGGTCAAAAAGCCTCAATGTCATGGAGCGTACAGAGAATTCGGAGGGCAGAAATGGGCTTAAAAACGTAGTGAAGTCCGACACACTGTTCGAACTCCCTACTCAGCGTAGTTTCCACGGCGTCGTCCCGTGGAGTCGTCACGCTCCTAGCTAGACGACCCTTGCCTTCCAGCGTCCGCGGCGGAAAACCGCGGCGCTGACGACCGCGAGCGTCGAAAAGGCAATGGTGATTGCGGTAAATACACCTTCCGGGCCCATGCCGAACTTGACGCTCAGGACCCACGCGAGCGGGATTTCCCAGAGCCAGAAGACGAAGAGGTTAATGATCGTGGGCGTCCACGTGTCGCCGGCGCCATTGAACGACTGTCCGAGCACCATACCGTAGGCGTAAAACAGAAACCCGTAAGCGACGATACGCAGGCAGTCCACTCCGTAGCGAGCGACTTCTGGTGAAGGATTGTAAAGCGCAATGATCTGCGGCGCGAAAAAGACGAAGATCAGTCCCACGATCCCGAGAAAGATCATGTTGTAGAAACCCGCTTTCCACACCGCACGTTCGGCACGTTCCGGATTGCGTGCACCGAGTGCCTGGCCAACCATCGTCGCGGCTGCGTTTGCCATTCCCCACGACGGAAGCAACGCGAAAAGGATCACGCGAATGCCAAGCGTGTAACCAGCGACAGCATTACTGCCAAAACTCGAGATGATGCGCACCAGTCCGATCCAGCTTGCCATGCCGATGAACACCTGGAACGTTCCAGTTGATGAAAGCCGGATTAGACGCGCGATGATCGTCGGTTCGATTCGCACGTGTTGTCGTTGGATGTTGACGCGACTACCCGTACGGATGAGACGACTGAATGCGTAGAGCGCACCGGTTCCACGGCCGATGTTTGTGGCAATAGCAGCGCCCATGAGTCCGAGCTTCGGAAACGGTCCAAGCCCGAAGATCAGGCATGGTCCAAGCAGGATGTTGATCCAGTTGGCAAGCCACAACGTGCGCATCGCGATTGCCGCATCGCCCGCACCTCTGAAGATAGCGTTGATCATGAACAGCATCACGACCGTCATGTTTCCGGCAAGCATGATGCGAGTGAACGCAGAACCCTGCTCAATCACCCACGGCGATCCGCCCATGAAGTGCAGCCACTTCGGTGCTAGCGGAGCACCGATCGCTGCAATCACGATCGACACCATTAACGCCAACGCGATTGCCTGCACTGCCGAACGCGCGGCACCGTCAGGATTCTGTTCGCCGATACGGCGCGCGACCATCGCCATCGCGCCGATGCTTAGACCGATCGCGAGCGCGTAAACAAGTGTCATCAATGATTCGGTGAGACCGACAGTCGCGACTGCGTCAGTGGCGTTACTGAGGTGTGAGACCCAGTAGATATCGACGACCGCGAAGATGCTCTCCATGACCATTTCGAGAACCATCGGAATCGCGAGCAGAAGAATTGCGCGTCCGATGGGGCCGGTCGTGTAGTTTCGATGTGAGCCGCGGATGGATTCCTTGACGGCAGACCACAGGCTCTGTGAGTCTTCCCGGGGAACGGAGACTGTCTCTTCCATGATCAACCTCAGCCGCGTATCTGCGGTTTGAACTATCTGCCATAGTCGTCCTGAAGACGCACGATGTCGTCTTCGCCGAGATAATTTCCTCGTTGCACTTCGATGAAAACGAGATCTGCTGGCCCTGGGTTCTCAACGCGGTGAGCGGCGCCGATCGGAATGTCGATCGCTTCGCCCGCGTTGACGAGGATCTCTTCGCCGTCGCGAGTTACTTTTGCCGTGCCTTCAACTACGAACCAGTGTTCCGCGCGCTGTGAGTGTTTCTGATAACTGAGTCTTTGACCCGGCAACACTTCGATTCGTTTCACTTTGAAGTTGCGATCCTCTTCGAGCACCGTGTAAGTACCCCACGGCCGGCGATCAAACTCTCGCATAAGCTCCTCCTCGATCCTCGAACGGTGGAACGTACGTCATTGAACACAAAAACGCAAAGGCCCAAAATTGGGCCTTTGCGTTCTTCGGTTGGTGTGGCTGAGTTTAGGTGTTGTTGGGTTTCAATGTCAAGTAGATCACGTTGTTTCGTCTCTTGATGAAAACCAGCGCGGGCTTCGCGCCTGACTGTCGCAACGCCCCGTTGAAGTCGGTAACTGTTTTCACTGTCTGGCGATTAACTTCCTGAATCAGGTCACCCTGACGGATGCCGGCGTCTGCGGCGCTGCCTTCGGGATCAACTCGCGTGACGAGCAGTCCCTGATCGTCAGCGTCGAGGCCATAGCGCGAAGCTGCTTGCGCAGTGAGCGGCTGAACAGTCAGTCCATATTTCGTGTTTCCAGTGTCACCCGTAGTGCTGCTGGTGTCTTCCTCGGTCGCGGGTCGTTCACGATCGGGGAGTTCAGCCAAAGACACATGGAAGTTCTCGTCGTGTCCATTTCGCAGCGCGCTGACTTCAACGTTTGAACCCGGAGGCAAGCTGGCCACTAGGTTTCGAAGGCTGTTGTTGTCGATCACGGGCTGATTGTTGATTGCCGTAATCACGTCGCCGCGCTTGAGGCCGGCTTTCTCCGCCGGGCTACCAGCCGCGACTGTGGTCACGATCGCGCCTCTGGCTGCGGGCAGACTCAAGCTCGACGCCATATCCGCGTCGACCGATTGAATCGTCACGCCAAGCATGCCGCGACGGACTTTTCCAGTCTTCAATAACTGATCCATGACCGCCTTGGCCATGTTCGAAGGAATCGCGAAACCGATACCGATGCTGCCACCGGACGGCGAAAGGATTTGCGAGTTGATACCGATCAGTTCGCCGCTCGTGTTCACGAGGGCGCCGCCGGAGTTTCCGCGGTTGATCGCGGCGTCAGTCTGTAAGAAATCTTCGAAACTGCCGTCGCTGAGACCGGTCGCCCGTCCCTTGGCACTCACGATACCCGAAGTAACCGTCTGGCCGATGCCGAGCGGGTTACCGACTGCAAGAACGAAATCGCCGACCCGGACCTTGTCGGAATTGCCGAGCGGAAGTGTCGGCAGGTTATTCGCATCGATCTTCAACACCGCGAGATCGCTCGGCGGGTCGGAACCGATCAACTTGGCCGTGTAGGTGCGTTTGTCAGTCAGTTCGACTTTAATTTCGATCGCGCCGTCAACTACGTGATGGTTGGTAAGAATATAACCGTCAGAGTTGACGATAACTCCCGAACCGACTCCCTGGACACGCTGCGGTGTCTGCTGCTGGAGTTGCGGCATCCGGTCGCCAAAAAACTCCCGCAAATTCGGGTCGTCCGTGAAGGGAAACTGTTGCGCTGCTCGCGAACGCTCGGTTGACCGGATAGTCACAACAGCCGGAGCTACGCGGCTTACGAGATCCGCGTAAGATCCCTGCATACCGCGAATGTCCCCCGCTACCTGTGCCGGCTGCGCAGAGCCGTTGGGCGCGAGGCTCATCGATTTGCTCTGGGCGCTGCACGATGCGAACGCGAAAACAACGAGTAAGAAACTTAAAAAGATGTTGAGTCGCGAAGTTGCGCCTCTGTAAAAACTAGTCACGTCTTTCATTCCAAATATCTCCAAATTGAGGGTTTGCCTTATAAAGTGCGTAGGTAAGATTCATAGCGAAGCTCTTCCGTTTACCGCCGCAAAGCGCCGGCGAAGTTATGCGCAAAAAGTCATAAAAGGGCTGGAACAGTCAGCGCTTAGCAACGATCTCGCGATGAGCCAACATCTTTTGTGCTTTTTGTGCCTTTTTACGGCTAGAATACGGCGGCAGTTCGAGGTAAAGCACGAGTGCAAGGGATAGAAATCTCCAACGGTCACGACGATAATTCCGTTCTTATCGTCAATGACGAGCCCGATCAGTTGAAGCTGATGGGCACGCTGTTGCATAAGGCTGGTTATTCAGTTCTGACCGCCGAAGACGGTGTTGAGGGTCTCACTCTCGCGCGGCGAGAACGGCCCGACCTGGTCATCAGCGACGTCTCCATGCCGCGGATGAACGGACTTGAATTCTGTCGCGAAATCCGCGCCGATTCAGAGCTCAAAACCGTCCCCATTCTCCTCGTCAGCGCACGCCAAAAAGATACGGAAAGCGCCGTTGCCGGCCTGCGAGCAGGTGCAGACGACTACCTCGAAATTCCTTTTGACTCGGCTCGCCTCGTTGCGAAAGTCTCGCGTCTGCTCGAACGCTCGCGCCTGGAAGCGAGTTATCGAGATCTCGTCGAACATGCCAGTGACATGATTTTTACCCAGGATCTCTCGGGTAAGTTGACGAGCATGAACCTTGCCGGACAAAAATTTCTCGGACGTCAAGCCGAAGAGATCCTCGGCAACTCGTTTTTTGCGGTCTTCGGCATAATTCCGGAAAGCAACGGGTTCGCGGCAGGCCTGGGTGGTTCGCACGACGTGCGCGAATTCCGCCACCAGTTTGTTGCTCGCTCCGCCGCGGGCGAGGATCGTTGGTTGGATCTCATCGTCTCGCCCATCAAAGACAAGCTCGACGAAACCATCGGTTTTCGCGGACTTGCTCGCGACATCACCGAACGCAAGCATTTTGAAGAAGCGCTGCGCGACTCCGAAGAACGTTATCGACTCCTCTTTGAATCGACGCCGCAACCGATTTGGGTCTATAACGAAGACACGCTCACATTTCTAGCGGTCAACGAGGCGGCGACTCGCACTTATGGATACTCCCGCGACGAGTTTCTTTCGATGACGATCTACGACATTCGTCCGCAAGAAGACATTCCGACGTTGATGATCAAGACCGATCCGAACGATCTCGTGATCTCGAGTCCGTGGCGTCACAAAACGCACAGCGGGCAGACGATTTACGTCGAGATGAGCTCGCACCCGGTCGTCTTCGACGGCAAGAACAGCCGACTCGTGATCGTCAACGACGTCACCGAAAGAAAACTCCTCGATGAGAAACAACAGCGCCTGCACACCTCGCTTCAGCAGTCGGCGATGGAATGGCGCCAAACGTTCAACGCGATCGATTTTCCGGTGCTGATCGTGGATCTTGACGGGACCATTAAGCGCTCAAATCTGGCGGCGGAACAGAGTGTTGGCGTTGGACCGGAAGAGATTCTCGGCACTAGGATCGGCGACCTCGGTGCGAACCAGCCGTGGATGAAAGCCGCCGAACTCATCAAGGAAATACGGCTCACTCATATGCCGGTGGTGGAAGAAGTCAAAGACAAAGCAACGGGAAAAACGTGGGCCATCACGCTTTATCACATCAATGAATTCGGTTCCGTCGGTGAGCGTGCCATCCTGATCGCCCAGGACATCACGAAGCGCGCCCAGCTCGAAGCTTCACTTCGTCAAAGCGAGATGATGTCGTTGCTGGGATCGCTGGTCGCGGGCGTGGCCCACGAAGTCAGGAATCCGCTGTTTGGTATCTCCTCGATACTCGATGCCTTCGAAACGAGATTCAG
The DNA here is from genome assembly GCA_036522475.1 of Pyrinomonadaceae bacterium. GTDB lineage: Bacteria > Acidobacteriota > Blastocatellia > Pyrinomonadales > Pyrinomonadaceae > PSRF01. Next base: position 26,625 of record DATDFT010000028.1, read on the forward strand.
CGATCGCACGGAATATCTGCGCTACACGAACGTCCTGCGTGACGAGGTTGGCCGCCTCACCATTCTCATGGAAGAACTGCTAGAGTACGGCAAGCCATTCCGCGGTGAGCTCTACCTCGTTTCAATAGAGGAGATGATCTCGCGGTCCGTGCGCGCCTGCATGCCGGCGGCGGAAGTGGCCCAGGTAAACCTCGAGAGCAAAGTCGAAGACTCGTTGCCGAAGATCAGGATTGACCGGCGCAGGCTTTCGAAAGTATTTGTTAACCTCATCGAGAATGCGATTCAACATTCGCCACACAAGAGTTCAGTAGTTATCGAAGCGAACAGGGTCACGGACAGCAACCAGGATTGGGTCCAGTGTGCCATCAAGGATTCCGGCGGCGGGATTTCGGATGAAGACTTGCCAAAGATTTTCGAGCCGTTTTTCTCCAAACGCCGCGGCGGCACCGGGCTCGGTTTAGCAATCGCGCAGCGCATTATGCAGGAACATCAAGGAAAACTGATTGCCGGCAATAATCCCGACGGGGGAGCCTGTATGATAGCCAGGTTCCCGATACCAGCCGAGGGAGACGCTTAATTTAATGTCCAGGAACAAGGTACTGGTGATCGATGATGAGTCGGGGGTCCGATTCGGAATCCGTGATTTTCTGGAGCAACACGGATACGAAATCGAAGAAGCAGAGAGCTGCAACGATGCGCAGCAACTGTTTCGGAACTCCCGGCCCGACATCGTCATCGCCGACTACATGTTGCCCGACGGCACCGCGCTCGATCTGCTGCCGCGTTTGCGAGAGATCGATGCGGGAATCCCTCTGCTTGTGCTGACCGCGCACGGGTCGATTGATCTGGCGGTCAGGGCCATTAAAGAAGGAGCGGAACAGTTTCTCACCAAGCCGCTCGAACTTCCCACGTTGCTGGTTATCCTTCAGAGACTCTTGCAAAAACAGCGTAACTACCACAAACAACTCGCGAGCAAGTCGCGCCAATCTCGACAGGCCATCGATCCGTTCATTGGCACCAGTGCCGCGATTCGTGCGCTTGCGGACCAAGCGAGAAAGATTCTCTCGACGGAAAGCCCGGTTCTGATTCTTGGTGAAACGGGAACAGGCAAAGGCGTGCTCGCGCGCTGGCTTCATGAAAACAGCCCACGCGCGGACGAACCGTTTGTGGACCTCAACTGCGCTGGTCTAACCCGTGAGCTTCTCGAAACGGAGCTCTTCGGCCATGAGAAAGGGGCGTTTACGAGTGCGACTGCGTCGAAGCAGGGACTGTTCGAAGTGGCCCATCGCGGCACGATATTTCTCGACGAAGTCGGCGACGTAGATGTTCAGATCCAACCAAAACTACTGAAAGTTCTCGAAGAAAAACGTTTTCGTCGGCTGGGCGACGTCAGAGATCGACAGGTCGATGTAAGGCTGATTGCCGCCACGCATCAGGACATCGGACAACTGGTAAGAGAGAAACGCTTTCGCGACGATCTCTATTTTCGCATCAGCACGATCCCGCTCTCGTTTCCATCGCTGCGAGAAAGAATCGAAGATATTCCGACCTTGGCCCAATACCTGCTTGACAAGATCTCAGCGGACCTGGGGCGTGGTGAACTGCGATTGGACCAGGGGTGCATCCAAGCGTTGCAGTCGTACTCATGGCCCGGCAACATCCGCGAACTCCGTAACGTAATCGAACGAGCGGTCTTACTGAGTGACCAGAAACATATCACCCTCAACGATCTGCACTTCGATGGTCACACGCAAGTCGGCGCACCCTTTCTCGACTCACGTCTGACTCTTCTGCAGCTCGAGAAGCAGCACATCGAGCGAGTGCTGCAAGAGGAACGTGGTCGTGTTGAGAAGGCTGCGAAGCGTCTCGGCATTCCGCGAAGCTCACTTTATCAGAAGATCAAGAAGCATCAGATCCCCATGTCCAAAGTCTAGACTCCGAGTCTGAATCTCGGACGAGCATTTATGGTCCGTTGGGCCATAGCTGGTTCTGCTAAGAAATTCGGCACCTTTTGTGCATTTAAATACGTGCTTCCTATGGCTCAGTTTTTGCTGGGCCATACTGAAAGTGCCAAACATACGTATGTTTCTCGGGAAGTTTTCCGGGTGATTTTGGCTGAACTTGATAGACCACTGCATTTGCCCTGCAGTTTCTCTTGAGGTCAGGCCTCCCACAATTTACGTCCAAGGGATTCCCCTCTTCAGTCGGGAGTCAATGAACAAGGAGCTATTGCAATGTCCCGTTATGGGTCTCTAAAAAATGTAGTACTGACGCTGGCGATGTTTGCAGTCATCAGCGTCGTGGCAGGCACGGCCAAAGCCGATATTGTCGTCGTCTCGGGTGTAAACAACCAAGGAACCGACAATGTCCTGCTTAACCCTGCTACTAACGTGCTTACCGTTACTGGTACAGTGGGCCAGAACAACCTTCTGGTCAACTTTACATCCACGAGCGGCAGCGGATTGCTGAACGCAAATCCTTCTGGTCAAGCAACAGTAAGTGGCGGAACTGGAAATACGGCGTTAACTCAATTGAGCTTCGGTCTGGCTAACAACAGTACGTTTACCCGGGCAGTATTCAACATCAACGCGTCCACGAGTGGTTCGGTCTTGATCCACGTCACCGGGGTCAACATCACTGGTGGCTTTTTTGAAGATACCTTCACGGTCGATGCCAACGGCCAGAATTTCTTCACAGTGACAGCCATCAACGGACAGTTGATTCAGACCATCAGCTTGACGGCCATTAACGGCGCGGTCTTTTCGGACGTGCGACAAGTTCGACTTGGCGGCGGTGAAGTCGTAGAAACTGTTCCGGAACCAGCCAGCATGGTGCTTCTGGGCACGGGTCTCATAGGCGCTGCGGCCGGTGTTCGCAGGCGCTTCAAGAAGAAATAGTGGAAACAAGTTCCGTTTGGATCTGTTTCTATTTATCGCGACGCAATATGTTTCCACAGTTACGCTTGTTCCCGTGACTGTGGAAACATCAACATTAACCTGGGTGCTCAAAAGGCCATGCGGTGGCGTCCCTCGTGGAGGGCAGGTGCGGACGCACTCGAGGGCAAAACAAAGGGGAGCAAACATGGCAGGTCTTTTCAAGGCGACTCTGATGAGTGCATTGCTTCTGGCAATGGTCACACTCGCGACATCAGAAGCCAAGGCTGATCCTGTGACCTTCTCGACCTCCGGCGTTTTCACTTGCGGAGGTTGTTCCGGTAGCGGGACCAATTCTGTAACCTTTTTGGGTGGTATGGGCAACGCTCTCATGATCACGTTTACGGGTCTGGGATCTACCAGCCTGAATACCCCGACAGGTTCCAGTTTTGGTAACTTTCAAACCTTCGTTTCTGGCAATGGCGTGATAGCCGCCTCCGGCACTTTCACGCTAACCATTACACAAACTGTCCCGATCGCAGGCAGCGATAGTTTTTCCGCAACCTTCAGCGGGACCTTTAGCGCAAGCAACTCGGGCACTGGGGTGGTCAATTTCACGACGACTTCGGTGACCATCGGCGGCATTACTTACGCCATTTCAAACAACCCGCTGAACCTGGTACCGCCCGCATCAAACAATGGCATCACCACCGTTCAGGGACAAATCACCGGCAGCGCTGTTCCGGAACCAACCAGTATGTTTCTGTTGGGCACGGGTCTGGTCGGTATTGCTGGGATATTTAGAAAACGTTTTAAGAGATGACAAGTGGGCTAGGTCAGGCACCCTCCGATGAGAGGGTGCCCGCTTGTTCTGGTAGATTAAACGGCGGGTCGGTCGTAGCGCCCGTTAACGAGGGAGATTTTTTGTCAAATGTACGCTGAACCCATGATTCTTCCCCTGGACGCAAACGGACAGATCTATGCCATTCAGGATGAAAAGGGCAACACGATAGGAACTGGCACGCGCGAGGTCTGCGAAGTGCTGTTATATATCATTACGAAGCCCGCCTCGCAGAGTATTTCGGGTAGAATAAACGTACCAGCCGCACAGAGAGCTAACGTGCGGGCTGCGATTGCTATTTAGCTTTCTGGTGGGGGCAACGGATCAGGAACTGTTGCCTTGGCCTTATCGTTTATCCAGTGCGGAGTGACAAACGATGAGTACAGATTCCAGCAGAAAGATTGTTGGAGCTTCCGCCACACATCCCTCGCAAAACTTTTGGTGATGTAGGTGTTGTTTGCCCCAGTGTGCCCTGTGAAGCAGAGTCGATTTGGAACCCTCAAAAAAGTCTCCGGTAAATTGAGACAAATGTGGCTCGGCCGAGACGAGCGCTCGCTGAGAGAGACTCCAATGCCGCGCCTGCTCGTCGTCGACGATGAAGAGTCGATCTGCTTCTCGATGAGTGAGTACTTCTCTTTGCAGGGTTATAAAGTTGACACTGCCTGCGAGCTCGAAGAGGCGGAGAAACTGCTCGGCGCCACAAGCTACAAGGTCGTGATCCAGGACCTGCGCCTCACCATGACGAACAACCACGACGGCCTCGACATGATCAAGCTGATCCGCGAGCACAACCCGCAAACGCGCATTATAGTTTTGACGGCGTACGGTTCCGCTGAGGTTGAAGATGAAGCGAGACGTTGCGGCGCCGACGCATTTCTCAGAAAACCAAAACCACTCTCACAGGTCGCACAGGTCGTTCAGGGCCTGATCGAATCCCCACCCAAACACGCCGCCCGCCCCGCATAGGCAAGCTCGGTGGTTAGAAGTCCAGTAAATCGAACAGGTCCTATATTGACCGCGCGCTTCAATGAAAATCGTGTGACGGCGAGGCCGCGACTTTAAACGAGAGCGGCTGCACGTGGTTCGCCTTAACCGAAATCACGTTATCCTGGTTTTGCAGCGCGCCCTCGATTAAGAGAAACGGATGTTCGACCAGCTCGCGCCGATACTTCTCGAAGAGCTGCGGCGTAACGATGATATTGCTGACTCCGGTCTCGTCCTCGAGACTCAGAAACATAAAACCTTTCGCCGTCCCGGGCCGTTGCCGCACAATCACCCAACCCGCCACACGCACAAAAGTACCGTTGCGCAACCTGCGAATATCGATCGCTCGCAACGCTTTGAGCTTGTTCAACTCGCCGCGATGATACGCCACCGGATGCTTTCCGATCGTCAAACCCGTCCCACGAAAATCAGCGTCCATTCGCTCCGGTAAAGTCATCTGCTGCAACGGTGAATTGCCGTCCTTTTCGAGTAACTCCTCGTACAACTTGCCTGCGGCGCGCGTCACGCGTTCAACCTGCCACAACGCATCGCGACGAGATGAGTTCTGAATAAAGTTCAGGGCGCCGACGGCTGCCAGCTTTCTCAACTCATCTTTGCGGAGTTCAGGCACGCGATTACGCAAGTCGTCAATGCCGGCGAACTCACCCGCGACTCGTTCGCGCACAATCGCCTCACCCGACTGTTTGCTCAAACCTCTCACATACCTCAGACCGAGACGAACAACGATGCTGCCGTCTTCATCCTTCTCGAGCGTACACAACCAATCGGAACAGGTAATGTCGATCGGCAAGACCTTCAGTCCATGACGTTGCGCATCTTTAACGATAGTGAAGGGCTGATAAAAACCCATCGGCTGGTTGTTGAGAATCGCCGCCGTGAACGCCGCGAGGTAATTACATTTCAGATAAGCGCTGGCGTAAGCGATGAGCGCGAAGCTGGCCGCGTGCGATTCGGGAAAACCATAAAGCGCAAACGAGGCGATTGACAACACGATGTCATCCTGCGTCTTGCCGCAGATGCCGTTGCGCGTCAGCCCCTGCCGGAGCTTTACTTCAATCGCTTTCATGCGCGCTTCGGAACGTTTGAAACCAAACGCGCGCCGCAGCTCTTCGGCCTCGCCTCCGGAAAAACCCGCGCAGTCCATCGCCATCCTCAAAAGTTGCTCCTGGAATAACGGCACTCCGAGCGTGCGCGCCAGAATCGGCTCCATGCAGGGATGCGCATACGTCACGACTTCGCGGCCCTGCCGGCGTTTGAGGTAAGGGTGGACCATGTTGCCGACAATCGGGCCGGGACGAATAATCGCCACCTGGACCACGATGTCGTAAAAAGTTGCGGGCCGTAGCCGCGGCAGGCATGACATCTGCGCTCGGCTCTCGACCTGAAACATGCCGATCGTGTCGGCATTTTGGAGCGCCTCGTAAACGCCTGCGTCGTTCTGCGGCAGGTGAGCCAAGTCGACTTCTTCACCGTACGAATCGCGAATGAACGTGAGCGAATCCTCCAGAACTGCAAGCATGCCGAGCCCCAGCAAATCGACTTTGATCAATCCGAGGTCAGCACAATCTTCCTTGTCCCACTGGACCACCACGCGCCCCGGCATGGCCGCAGGTCCGAGCGGCACGATCGAGTCGAGCTGTCCCTGGCAAATCACCATGCCGCCTGAATGCTGGCCCAGGTGACGCGGCAGATCCTGGACCAGTTGATAGAGTTGAAAGAACTTCTTGATTCGTGGCTGCCGTAGATCGAGGCCGGCGTCGCGAAACTGGCGTTCAGTTGAATCGTTTGGATCTTTCCATTCCCACGTATGGACCAGGCCCGCAAGACGACTAAGTGTGTCGTCGTCGAAATCAAGTGCCTTGCCGACTTCGCGCGCGGCCGAGCGCCCGCGGTAAGTGATGCAGTTTGCGGTCATGGCCGCACCGAGTTTCCCATAGCGTTCGTAAACGTATTGAATTGCCTGTTCGCGTTTATCGCCGCTCGGCAGATCGAGATCGATGTCGGGCCATTCGCCTCGTTCCTCGGAAAGAAACCGCTCAAACAAAAGCTCCATGCCGATAGGATCGACGGCCGTGATACCCAGCGAGTAACAGACGGCGCTGTTTGCCGCCGAGCCGCGCCCCTGAACAAGGATATTGTGCTCGCGACAAAACTTCACGATGTCCCAAACAATCAGGAAGTAACCTTCGAGCTTGAGTTTTTCGATCAGCTTCAACTCGCGTTCGAGCTGCCCGCGTGCTCTTTCATAGGTGGGCATTCCGTTCACGCCGGTGTAGCGCCAGCGCGCGCCTTCTTCCGTGCGTTTGCGCAGAAAGGAGGCCATCGTTTCACCGTCGGGCACCGGGTATTTGGGAAACTCGTAGCCGAGATCCTTCAGCGTGAATTTCAGGCGCGACGAAAGCTCAGACGTGTTCGCAATCGCCTCCGGCAAATCCGCGAAGAGCTTCTCCATCGTGGCGGCGGGCTTCAGATATCGTTCGGAATTTTGGGCCAACAGGCGTCCGGCAGTTTCGAGTCGCACGTGATTGCGAATGCAGGTGAAGACGTCAGCAACTTCCCTGCGAGCCGGTATCGCATAACACACGCCGTTGGTGGCGAGCAGTGGCAGGCGGTTGCGCCGTGCAATCTCAATCACCAGATGATTGCGGGCTTCTTCCTCGCGATCGAAATGGCGCTGTAGCTCGGCGTACACGTTCTTTTTACCAAACAGATCGATTAACCATTCGGTCGTCGTCTGTGCATGCCTGGCGTTCTCAGTGTCTCTGGAATTGAGAGCAGTCGCGATTGGACCATCGAAGCCACCCGTCAAACAGACGAGGCCTTTGGTATGTGCGGCCAGTTCGTCGGCAGTAACGCTGTGCTCGCCGGGTTTTGCGTGTTTCGGCACACGCAGTTTCATCAGGGTGATTAGACGGCAGAGATTTTGGTAACCAGTGCGATTACGCACGAGGACGGGAATCGAGCAGACGTTCGGAGTACCGAGCTCGGCGCGCGGCCGGCGAACAGTTATCTCAGCGCCGATATGTGCCTTGATGTCATTCTTTGTTGCCGAGAGATGAAAGCGCGGCGCTCCATAAACCCCATCGCGATCGAGCAAGGCGATCGCCGGCATCTCCAGCTCAACGCCGGCAGCAATCAATTCTTCAGGCACCGAAGCACCTTCGAGGAAACTAAAAGCGGATCGCGCGTGTAGTTCAACGTACATTTTTTTATTTGGCCACAAAAAGGCACATAAGGTTCAAAAAGAAAGGACTAAGAAATGGATTTTCCTTTCTGTACCTTATGTGCCTTTTTGTGGCTAGTCATAATTTCCCTCGACAAACCAAGTTTCGGTCTTCAGTTCCTTGTAGATGCGATAAAGAGTTTGTTGGCCGGAGCGTTCGAGGGTCACATCCCACTCGTCTCGCGCCCAGCGATCATCGCGCCACCAGTCGCCGGTAGTTCGCCATGGACCGGCAGCACTCACTACCTTCCCATACACACTGCGCTGCTTACCCCACGCGCTCACTTGCGTGGGCCAACCCTGATCGGCTTGCACTATCGCGCGCAGTGGCGGACGAAACATACGAAACCCGAGACACTGTTGATTGCCGATTTGCCTGCGCTTACGCCGATCAGGTTTAGTCACGAGCGTGAATCGTTTCACGCTGAAAGCATCGGGCCGATGTGTATCGAGCACAGTTGGAGAACCGATATTTTCCTCGCCGACAAGTTTTGCGAGTCTCGCGAGAGTGAGTTCCAGTTTGTCAGGCGCCGGTGCGAGAGGCACAAACAACCCGTTCTGCAACACACGCGGTTTCACGGGTTCGCATGAGATTGAGACCGATCTCACCGCCGCCTGTGGCGGATGCATTTCCGTGTCGAGCAACAACAACTTCAAAAGCACTTTGTGATCGCGCATCGGGTGAGGCAAAGCCAACTTGCGCTCGTGCGCTGTCCGATTTTCCAGTTGCATCGCCACGCACACTTCATTCGTCGCGAGCGCGTAAGAGTTCAAAGCAGCGCAGAGTTGATGCAGCAGGCGTGCGAAAATAAACGAGAGCGGCTCGAGTTCAGTGATCGCGTGTTCGAGTTCGAGCGAATGCGCGAAGACAGGTGCGGGTTGTTTGACTTTCAAATGCCGCTCGGCCTTGCCCGCCGCGAGTTGTTGAAGTTTTATTCCGGCCTGGCCCAGACGTTCGGAAACACCGGCGACTGGCAACGAGGCGAGGTCAGCAAAAGAGCGAACACCCCAGAGCCTTAACGTCTCCAGGATCTCATCGGCAACTTTTTTCTCGAGATTGATCAGCGAGTGATCGAGACGCTCGACGGAGAACTCTCCGAGGCAAGTCAATTCTTCGCCGGGTGAGACGTACGTGATGCCTTGCAGGTAAGTGGCAGCGTGGATCGCCGCATCCGGATTCGCAGCGACAGCTACGTTGAGGGGACTTTCAAGACCGCCTTCTGTCCTGGATTTTTTGGCGCGTTCCGAAACTTTCTTCGCGAGTTCATAAGGAGAGCCGAATAAAAGCTCGCATCCTTCGATATCGATGACGACCGTGCTCGTCCTGACTTCCTCCACGATTGGTGAAAAGCCATAGGCAAACTCCGTGAGGGAAAGTTCGGCCGGAAGCTGCGGGGCAACAATGCAGGCAAACATAGCAAACGAAGATTAGCGAAAATCCACGAAGATTGTCAATCGGGACTATTTCACGCAAACCGTCTCTCAGAAGCTCGCGGCCCGAAACTGACTCTCATTAATCGACGGAGAAAGAGGACGTTGGCGGCTTACTTTTATCGCGTTGTGACGCAGAAGATTTCCGGGAGTGTTTAGTGATGGGATTACCGGCGCCTGCTTCCACATCGGCAACACGTTGCTTTTCTCGGCATTGGTGCGCGACCATTCCGCCGCTCCCTGCAATTCGAGAGTTAGAGCGGCACACGATCGAGTACATGCTTCTTCAGAAATTACGGCAAGGACTGTTGGTCTATCTTCAACTGTGCGGCGAAAGCGATACCACCAGGAAGAGATGATCCGGCGTGCCTCTTTTCCCGCCACATCGCCGAGATCGAGAATCACCAAACCAAACCCGCCCGCGTGTAGCAAGAGATCCGCGGCTTTGAAAGCGTGCTCGAGATTGCCGGCACAACGAACCCACAGCAACCGATCGAAATCAATGCCTGCGGCAACCGCCGGCGCTGGCGCAAACACATCGTTGGTATCGATCAGCGCACATGTTTCTTCGTGAGCAGTTGCATAAGCAAGCATTGCGTACGCCAGGCTGGTCCGGCCTGATGAAGCTGGCCCAAAGAACTCGCTGATGGCGCCGCGAGGCAGGCCGCCAGTCAGAGCGTCAATTTCGTCAACGCCGGTCGAGAGATTCTCGACTACCGCTTTTTCATGGAGCTTGAACACATCGCCAAACCGGCTGGCAATATCGGATTCGAGCTCAGCTTTTGAGAATGCGGCTTTCATGATTATTGTTAGCCTTTCTCTGCATCCTCGCGATATATAGGTTCTATAGGTCCTATACGATCTATGCCAAAACTAAAACCTGAGAGTTCAGCAGCGGATCTGATTCCTCCGCGCCCAACGCTCTCGTCGCTCAAAAGTGCCGCAGCAGATTGCCAGGCCTGCGACCTATGGAAAACAGGCACGCAAACGGTCTTTGGTGAAGGGGCACGCCGCGTAAAAGTCATGTTCATAGGCGAGCAACCGGGTAACGAAGAAGATCTCTCAGGCAGACCTTTTGTCGGACCCGCCGGCCGTCTGCTCGACGATGCACTGGAAGCGGCCGGCATTGATCGCAAACAAACCTACGTCACCAATGTGGTCAAACATTTCAAATGGGAACCACGCGGTAAACGCCGCATCCACAAAAAACCCAACTCGCTGGAAATAGCTGCCTGTCGCCCATGGCTTGAAGCCGAGATCGCGCTCATCAAACCTGACGTAATCGTCGCGCTCGGTGCGACCGCTGCCCAGTCTCTGCTGGGACCGCAGTTTCGAGTTACCAAACAACGTGGTGAATTTATTCCTTCAACGCTTGCGCTTTATGTCATGGCTACCGTCCATCCTTCCTCAATTCTTCGTGCTCCGGACGATGAAACGCGCCAGCTCGAGTCTCGCCGTTTTGTCGATGACCTGAAAAAACTCGCCAAAGTGATCAAGTAGTGCTCACCACGCCGTGGCTTTAGCCCGGTGGTGGTGTTCAACTGCCCAATCCAGAAGCGGTTCAAAATCCGGATGATGAGGGGCAATTTGATCACCGGGCTAGAGTCACGGCGCGACGCCAGGACCGGGGGCCGTAACGGTCTCCCCCACGTCACTGCTTCCAGTCCTGAAAAAAACCACTTGACGTCGCGCTTCATATGTTCGAGAATGTTCGCTAGATTTTCGCTTGTCAACGAAAATTATTTTAAGGGAGTCAAAAGGGGAGGTTGTTAAATGCCCGTAACAGCTAAGCAGCGAAGAATTTTTGAGTTCATTCGACGTTATATCGAGTCGAATCAAGAACCACCCACCATCGCTGAGATTGGCCGGCAGTTTCAAATGAGATCTTCGGCCAGTGTTCATGCCGTTCTGACGGCCCTGGAACGTGAAGGATTGATAAAACGAATTCCAAACGTCAGCCGGGGGATTGAGATCGTGCAGCAACAGAAGGAGAGCAACGGCGAGGAGGACAATGAGGTCCCCTTGCTGGGGACCGTCGCGGCCGGTCAACCGATTGAAGCGATTCTCAGCCACGACACGATCTCAGTCCCGAAAGACATGCAGGGACACGGACGTACTTTTGCCCTGCGCGTTCGTGGGGAATCGATGATTGATGAAAACATACAGGATGGCGACATCATCATCGTGACGTCACAAAAAACCGCGGAGAATGGACAGGTGGTGGTGGCTCTGATCGACGGAAACTATGCAACGGTGAAGAAATTTTACCGCGAGCCTGAATTCATTCGGCTTGAACCCGCTAACCCGCAGTTCAAACCGATCTTTATCAAGACTCCGGAAAGAATCCAGATTCAGGGTGTCGTAAAGGGGTTGATTCGCAAGTATGCGGCCTGAGAGGTCACAGATGAATGCAGCTCCGGAGAATGAGGTGGAGTTTCTTGGTTTTGCGTTGGGCGATTGTACAGTCGATATCGATCCATCATCAGCAAAGTACCTGCGCGTAGTCCATGGAACGGCGCTCGAGTTGGCCGTTCATAATCAATTTGGTGCGGACATCGGCGGCTTCTGGTTACTGTCTCCTCAAATAAATCAATTGCGCCGTCTCCCTGAGTATTACTCACCCGACGAAGCACCGCTCGTCGAGTTCGCAATTGAAGCTTATCTCGCCGCCCAGATCCGCGAATTCGGCTTCTAGTCGGCGCCAACCGAAGCAATCGGTTCTTCTGTGAGTGCTTTCTTTTTGGCGCGACGAATAACAATCAAGGCGATCCCGGCCATGATCATTGCGCCGCCGCCGAGTGTGCGCCAGCCGATCTGTTCGTCGAGGACGATCATGCCGAGGAGTACGGCGACGACCGGCGTGACTAAGGCGATCAACATCGACTTGGTTACGTCCATGTTCAGCACCAGCCAGTAATAAAGTATGAACGCGATGACTGAACCCACCACTGCCAGATAGAGAAGAGCGATCAACGCTATCGGCGTCCAGTGGAAACGCAGCGGATTTCCTTCGAGTGGAATTCCTACCCCGAGCAGCAGTAGAAGGCCAAACAACATCTGGCCGGCAGCGAGTATCGCCGGATCGAGATGCTTTCCGTACTTCTTCACCAGTACGTTTGAATACGCGGCGAACATGGCACTCAAGATCAAAGCAACACAACCAGCGAGCGCCCGGCTCCCGGACACCGCGAGTTGATTCGAAAACACAACTCCGACGCCGAACACACCTAAAACGACGCCACCGATCTTCGCCCAGCTCAAACGCTCCGCGGGCAGATGAATATGTGCGAAGACCAATCCAAACGCGGGGAGCGTCGCCTGCAAGAGCGCAGCAAGACCAGAGGAAATGTACTGCTCACCCCAGAACACCAAACCATAGTTGAGACCAAACGAAAGAATTCCGCTGACCGCCAGCAGGATCCAATCCGCGCGCGCGCGTGGAACTTGAATATGACGCAGCCGAATGATCGCAAAGAGGATGGCGCACGCGATTACAAATCTAACGCCCGCAAAAGTGAGTGGCGGCAGATCAGCGAGACCCAGCTTGATGAACAGCCAGGTCGATCCCCAGATGCAACAGAGTATCAGCCAAACGAGACGCGCTTTCATTGCCACCAGATTAGCAGCCACAAAAAAGCACAAACAGCACAATCGAAATAATCTTCTGCGCCGTTTGTGCTTCTTTGCGGCTGTGCCTGTATCAAAGTTACTGGGTCGGATTCTCGAGCTTGATGATCGCGAACACAGCTCCCTGCGGATCGTTCAGGATCGCAAAGCGTCCGACGCCGGGAATGTCCTCGGCCGGCTTCATGATGCTGCCGCCGAGCTCAGTTGTCTTTTGCACTTTCGCGTCACAATCATCTACGGCGAAATAAACGAGCCAGTGCGGCGGGATCGGTCCCATCTCCGGCATGATCTTGTACATGCCACCATTGCCCCGGTCACTGTTTTTGAAGATCGTGTATTCGACTGGGCTTTGGGGCAACGGTTCTGCGGTCCATCCAAAAACGTCAGTGTAAAACTCGCGCGCCTTCGCCGTATCGCTTGTGCCCAGTTCGTTCCAACAAAACGATCCGGGCACGTTGTAGATTGTCGAACCATGGTGCTCTTTTGGCTCCCAGAGCGCGAAGACCGCGCCGGTAGGATCTTTGACCACAGCCATTCGACCAACCGTGTGTACGTCGAATGGACCATTGAGCACAGTCGCGCCGGCTGATTTTGCTTTTTCCGCCGCCTCGTCGGCGTTCGTGACGGAAACATAACTGAGCCAGTGTGGCGGAACCCCCTGGGCGACCATGTCAGGCATGAGTTTGTAGAGGCCACCGACGTCTTTGCCGTTGAGCTTGATCATGGTGTAGACCATGTCAGGCCCCATCGGGTTATCCTCATATTCCCAGCCGAGGAGTTGCGAGTAAAAATTCTTAGCGGCATCGCTGTCGCTCGTTCCGAGTTCAACCCAACAGAAGGTGCCGGGCTTGAATTCGGGCGTCTCTTGCATTCGTGCTTCAGTCATTTAGATCAATCCTCCTTATTCGTCGGACAATCGGGGAGAAACTTCTCTGTTTTTTGGAAGGCGTTAATCTACCATGTCCAGGCACTGACACAAAAGGCCGTGACTTTAAAAACGAAAAGCGCTGCTCGCAGCAAGCTGAGAGCAGCGCAATCCGTTTTCCTACAGCTCGCCGAAGCGCTCTATAGGATGGCAACCAGAGCATGTACACACTCGAGTCGCCAATTTGTATCCCGATGATCAACTGGCGGTCAGCCGATCCCCGGTCAGCACTCGAATCGTTTTCACAATCCTCGCGTTCCGAAGAACGCGGTGCCGTTAGGTTTTTGTTTTGGTGGCTTTTCCTCCACCGCCGATTACGCTCCGGCAACGAAGCCCAACTTTCGCTGAGCCGCTTTGCTCCCTTCGGCGGGTCCTTGCCTTAGGGTGCCATTCGTTTTTATTCGAATGGCTCGAGAAAGTCTCGCAACCTTCTCTAGCTGAACCTTTCGGCTCCGATTAGGGCGTCAATAGAATCAACAGCCGCCTGCTTCATCTCTCGCTCGGGCGTCACCGCACCGATTGCCGATCCCTTTCTCGGTCTCGAAGGCCGCAACCCTCGTGACAGGGAGGTTTATACTCCTGGTCGTTTTTTAGATCAAATTTTTCTGTGTTTTATTTTTAGCGTTGCGCTAGTGCTGATGCGATCTTTCGTTGCACGACTTTCATTTCTGCTTCGTCTTTGTATTTTGTTCTCGGCCAGAAGAAACCTTTGAGTCCATCCTTGCGACGTCGCGGCACGATGTGCACGTGCAAGTGCGGGACGCTTTGACTGACGCGATTGTTCATCGCGACGAAAGTTCCCTCCGCGTTCATTGCGAATTCCACTGCGCGCGCGAGTGATTGCGCGGCTTCGAAAAATGGTGCGACCAACGCATGCGGAAGATCGACGAGTGTTTCGACGTGATCGCGCGGCACAAGAAGCGTATGACCAGGAAACAAAGGACGATGATCGAGAAATGCGATCGCGTTCTTGTCTTCGTAAACGATCGTTGCCGCAACTTCGCCGGACACAATTCGACAGAAAAGACACGTGTCGTCGTGCATGGGAACCTCATTAATTGAAATCAACGCAAGGGCGGCCGCGGAGGGCCGCCCCTACAGTTCATGTAACGGCGCTCAAAGATTCGTCGAAGCCCGGGCGAATAAAATCCCGGGCGTCGGGAAAACTTTTCTCGAGCCGATGGCGCAGGCGTTCGAGTTGCAAGATCAGCGGCACGATCGATCCATTGCGCTCCGGTAACGATAGTTGCATCAACCGCCACGCCGCAATCGAACGGTCGACACCGATCAGCGCTACTTTCGCGGAGCCGTCAGAATCTTTCGGAATTCCCGATAACGACGCGGCATCGTCCAATTCTTCCTTGCGACCCGAAAGCGCACGCATCGTCTTCACAGCGATTTGATATTGATACCACTGGATCACTTCGCGCGCATCTTCGAGCCCGTCCGAGCTGTCGCGTTCGAGATCGATCGTTTGATCGAGCTCACGAAACCAATCGCTCGCAGCGTTTGCATACTTCTTTCCCGCCCTGGTTAATGGATGATTGTCGACCAGTTGTCGCTTCCGCTGATGACGACCGTCGTCTTCATCAACCACGCCGTTGAGATCGACACCGGCTTCCCCGGCCCATTCGACGATCAGCTCGCGCGTTTCCTGAAAGATGGCGCCGAGTTTTTGCCAGAACGCTTCGTTCCGCAGATCGTGATTTTCGAATTGTTCATTGTCTTCCTGCTCGGTCGCATAGACCAGACAACGTGAGGTTAAAGGACACCGTTCACACCAACGATCGCAGTAGTTGTAAATGCCTGAGATCAGATCAGGATTATTGGCAAGATCGGTGAGGGTTCTTCGTCGCATTGATTTGTCTCCTTGATGAGGATTAAGGTTGGGCGCATTCTAACATGTAGGCCGCGGATTTACGCTGATGAACGCGGATTTTTTCAAACATCGAGCTTTGTTACTGTTACTGCTGCTCGGCTGGGCCAGTGTAGTCGCGGCGCAGCAGAACTACGGCTTCGTTAGTCCCAACACGAAAACGGATCTGAAACTCGCAGAAGCGATTGCGGGGATGAGCTCGGCGGAAGAAGCGAAGTTAGTGAAGCAGGCGATCAATCTCGGTTGCGTGGTGCGTTCGCGGATCAGAGCGTTTCGCGCGCTCGGATCGTGGACCGATGGCGCGGAACCATCCGTGCTATTGCGCGTCAATGGTGATGAAGCGACGTTGCGTTACGTACTCTCGCGCATGGGACGCGACGCGCAGCAGAAGTATGTCATCTACTTTCATCCGCAGCCCAAAGGCACGACCGACCTTTATATACTGCGGCCACAGAAGGGCGCGAGAAATCTGGTCGCACTCACGAACTCACTCGAACGCGCCGGTATTCCGTTTCGAACGTTAGTGCCTGCCAATGGAATGACTGCGATCTACATCATCGATCTCGATCGCAACTTGCGCGCGAAGATCTTCGCCGCGGCGCGGACGTTGCACGCGCGAGTGAGTCAGCAAAGCGGTAACGCGCAGTTGTTTGGGAACGACGAACGCCAGCAAGCAAAAGCGAAGTTTCAAGAGGAAATCAACAGCTACGAAGCGAAGCATCCGAATCTGCCGCCCACCTGCGACGTCCAAAGAATAAAGGGGCACTGATGAAATCAAACAACCCGTGTATCACCGCGAATGTAACTGAAGCTCTCGAACGTTTGCCCGGACCACAAGGACAGCGCTTCGCAACCGTTTTCGAGCACGGCAGTTTGCTGGTCGAGATCTATGCACCGCGCGGTGTCGATCCGCAGCAACCACACACGCGCGACGAAGTTTATTTCGTCGCCGCGGGCACGGGTGAATACGTTTGCGGCGAGAACAGGCAGAAGTTTGGGCCAACGGATCTTCTGTTCGCGGCGGCAGGCGTCGAGCACCGGTTTGAAAACTTCTCCGGTGATTTGACGTTGTGGGTGTTGTTCTATGGACCAGAGGGCGGGGAATCCGCGTAATCCGTGGTTGATTTCAAACCGGCTTCACGGCTTTTGCGAAACCCGCGGTGTTGAGCGTGTTGAGAACTTCTTTTCGGGTGATCCAACCGCGGCGCGCCATCGCGACGCCGTACTTCACATTGTTCATCGCCTTGACCGAATGCGCATCGGTTGAAACGACAAACTTGATCTTGCGCTTACGCGCCTCACGCAGCCAGCGTGGCTCGAGATCGAGCCGGTAAGGATCGCCGTTGATCTCGATCGCCGCTTTCGACTCCGCAATCACGTCGAGGATGTGTTCGACATCGCAGTCGAACGGCGGCCTTCGTTGCAGCAGTCGTCCCAAGCCGTGGCCCCAGATCTTGAACACGGGCTGTCGCATGGCGGTCGTGATGCGCTCCGTCATCTTCGCCGAGTCCATCTTGTAACGCGCGTGAATGCTGGCCACGATCACGTCAAACTTCTCGAGCACCGCATCCGGATAATCGAGCTCGCCGCTCGCGATGATGTCTGACTCAGTGCCGCGCAGGATCTTGATCGACACCTTCTCCTGCACTTCATCAATCTCATCCCACTGCCGCTGCAAACGATCAAGCTTCAGACCGTTCGCGTAGATCGCGGTCGGCGAATGATCCGTGATCGTGATGTACTTCATGCCCATCTCTTCTGCGCCGCGCACCATCGCTTCGAGTGTGTGAATGCCGTCGGAATAGGTCGTGTGACAATGGACCACGCCTTTGATATCGGCTTCGGTGACGAGATCTTCGGGAAGCTTTTTCGCCAACGCCGCTTCGATCTCGCCTACGTCCTCGCGCAGCTCGGGTGGGATGTAGACCATGCCCAAACGTTTGTAGAGATCCGTTTCGGTCTTGGGTAAACGCGCGAAACTGATCCGCTTTTTCTCCGCGTACTTCTGGATCTTTTCGATGTGCGCTTGCGAGCCGGTCTTAACAAACAACGTGGTCGCAAACTCTTTCGGCGGCACAGCCGTGAGCCACACCTGTGCGCCGTCCGCAAACTGCGCGACACAAGTGTTCTCGTCCTCGATGTGGCTCGAAAGGATCAGTTGAAACTGGAGAAACTTTTCGATCACCACGGCCGGATCTTTTGCGCCGACGACAATGTCGATGACGCCGATCGTCTCTTCCCAACGGCGCAACGAACCGGCGACGCTCACCTCAACCACGCCATCGATCACCTGGAGATATTCAACCACCTGGTCCGCCGTGTTCCACGCGTGATGCAGATGCAGGCGGCGCTTGGGCTTCTGCACCGGAGTTGCGAGTTGGGTCAGTAGACGCTGTGCAGTCTTGGGGCCGAAGCCTTTCAATGCTTCGAGACGTCCGTTTTCAGCCGCGGCTTTCAGTTGCGCGATCGAGCTGATGCCTGCTTCGTCGAGTTGTTTGATCTTTTCGACGCTCAGTCCCGGGACGGACGAGAGCTCGATCACGCCTTTCGGAAATTCCTGTCGTAGTCCATTAAGCACTGACGATTGGCCAGTCAGGTAGAGTTGCTTGATCTGTGATGCGAGTGCGTCGCCGATACGCGGGAGTGTAGTGAGAGTATCCTCGCGGACCAGTTGATCGAGATTCGCGACTGCCTGAATCGTGCGCGCGCCGGCGTTGTAAGCCTTCGCTTTGAAACGATTCTTGCCGCCCTTCAAATCCATGAGCTGCGCGATTTCCTGAAGCGCAGCAGCGACTCCGAAACGATCGAGTTGCGGTTTCTCGGACATGAGAAGAAAATTACTCCATGCCAATAGCTTCAATCAATCCAACGACGGGTGAAACTCTGAAAACTTTCGACGCGCTGTCCGCGCAGCAGATCGAGGAAAAGCTCCAACTCGCCGCCGATACATTTCGCACTTATCGCCGCACACCTTTCGGGGAGCGCACGCGCATGATGCTGCACGCCGCCGAAATTCTCGAGAGTCGCAAACACGAGTTCGCGAAAGTGATGACGCTCGAGATGGGCAAGCCGATCAAAGCCGCAGTCAGCGAAGCGGAAAAATGTGCGTGGGTTTGTCGCTACTACGCCGAAACCGCGCCGCAGCATCTCGCAGATCAAATTGTCCAAACAAATGCGCGCAAGAGTTACGTGCGTTTTCAGCCGCTTGGACCAGTGCTGGCAGTGATGCCCTGGAACTTTCCGTTCTGGCAGGTATTTCGCTTCGCCGCTCCCGCGTTGATGGCCGGGAACGTCGGGTTGCTAAAACACGCGTCGAACGTCCCGCAGTGTGCGCTCGCGATCGAAGAGATCTTCAGAGACGCCGGATTCCCCTCAGGTGCGTTTCAAACTCTGCTGATCGGATCGGATGCGGTCGAACGAATACTAAACGATCCGCGCGTAGTAGCGGCAACATTGACTGGCAGCGAACCCGCCGGCCGCAGTGTCGCGTCAATCGCCGGCAAACAGATTAAGAAGACGGTGTTGGAACTCGGCGGCAGCGATCCGTTCATCGTTATGCCGTCCGCAAATCTCGACGAAGCCGTCACGACTGCGGTCAAGGCCCGCACTATCAACAACGGTCAATCGTGTATAGCCGCCAAACGCTTCGTT
>DATDFT010000029.1:0-2324 GCA_036522475.1 Pyrinomonadaceae bacterium
GGCTGAATCGCCGCCTCGAGTCGCACCAGCATCGCCTTCGCAGACTTCAACGACACCTGTTGCTCGAGAATGATGTGAACGAGAGTTTGAAATCCGGGGGCGCGGCGCCAGAGCGGTGGATCGCCGTGAGCAGCGTGTATCTGGCCCAACATCTCATCACACGCGGCAAGTTCACGGGCTGCCAGCGCGAGACTCTTTTCGGTGAGAATCAATTGCGTGTGGCGACTGTGGCTAGCGTCAGGAAATTCTCGAACAGGATGCGGCCGTCGCGCGAGTCGTTCGGATGCTCCCAGCGCGTCCGGTTCTTGTTCCAGTCTTCGAACGACTTCTCGAGATGAAACTGCACGGTGTAGATCAACTGCCCCTCCCTGCGCTTCACCATCATCTGGTTGCGACAGAGATACGACGTCGCGAGCAACTTGAATCCTTCCGGCACGCGATCGATTTGCAATCCATGGTTCTGCCAGACGCGCAAGATGCGCGCAGGCGACTTCGGATCCATGCAGTTAATGTTCGTGAAGATCGGATCTTCCGACTCGGTGATACGAATGAAGCGATACTGGTACTCCTGCGTTCGTTGCAGGCGTTGCTCGTGTTGCTCGAGTTTGTCGAGTGTGATCACTCGTGCTCCAAAACTCAGGCCGACGAGTTGATGACCGCCGCAGATCGCGAGCACCGGCGTCTTCGTCTCGCGAATGAACGCGCCGAAGCTTTCGAGAATCGATGGTTGGTAGTAGTCGAAGTCGCGCAGTGTGCCGCTGAGCACGATCGCGTCGGGCTCAAAATGTTTTGCGGCCGTTGCGATATCCGAAAGGTGGGCCACTTCGGTCGTAGGCTTCTTCACCAACCGCGACACGTTGTTCTGAATATTTTCAATCGCCATGCCGGCGATCAGGCGTTCGCGCCGCAACTCCGCGACCATCAATTCGCCCCACTCCTCGCGCGCCACGGGCGAGAGGTCGCGTTCATCGCGCAGCAGGTTATCGATGACGAGCACGCGCGCTTCCTCGATGCTTTGGCTCACGGGCTCGTACCGGCAGAAATTCTGCTGGTTGAATGGGAAAGGGAGCGGACTGGAAACCTCAGTCAGGTCGTTAACGGGGGTCAAGTCTTGGGTCATTATCGTCGTTAAAAGTTTGTCGTCTGAGATCACTCTGAGATCACTTTGGGCGCTGTTTCGTATTCTGTTTGAACTCCGGCACGCGCGCGCCGGCGCCAGCCTCCTCAATCTCGGCCCGTATGTTAGCAAGTAGCAGGCCACGGAGTCGCCCTTTAAATCGCGCGCTCTGGGCGCGGCCTTCCTGCTCAACCAGCAACAACATTCTATACCACGATGACTCTAATTCGTCCGCTAGATGGGAGATTTTTGTTATGTCGTACGGTACTGCTACATCGCTACTACCAACTCGTGCAAAGACTGACAAGTAGCGAGCAGTCGCGAGATCGGGACAGAGAAGGCGGCGGCGGCCGACTTTCAGTTCAACACCAAGCAGCGTGTGTTGAATGTCCACGCGAGTCGAGGCACTCGGCTTTTCGAAGTGGTAGGAGCGGGTGCGGTGCTTGCGAATGCGCTCGCGATAGATTCGTGGCAGCCACGTTTCGCCGAGTTGTTCCTGGATCCGTTGAGCGTGGATATCGGCAGACACTTTCATACAAATTGGGCCACAAAAAGGCACAAGAACCACAAAAATTTTTTAATGCCTTATGTGCCTTTTGTGGCTAAAACTTATTTGTAAACAACTGAGATTCGATCCGGGTTTGCAGCGCGTTGATTACGCGACCGGGGAAGATGCCGAGGTAGAGCACACCGAGCACTGTGATCACCAACGCCAGCGCGACGCTAACCGGAACTCGCGGCGCGCTCCACGCGATCGTTCTCTCACCGAAGAACATGACGATGATCAGTCGCAGGTAGTAGTAAGCCGAAACCGCGGTGTTGAGCACGCCGATGACGACGAGCCCGTAGTACTTCTGTTCGATCGCCGCTCCAAAGACCATGATCTTGCCCATGAATCCGGCGGTCAGCGGCATTCCTAACAAACTCAACATGAACAGACTCAACGAAAACGCCAGCACCGGCGATTGGAATCCGATGCCGCGATAGTCTTCGATCGCAGTGCGACGATCGCCACTGCGCGCGATCACTTGCACCACCGCGAACGCGCCGATGTTCATCACTGCGTAAGTCAGGAGATAGAACACGACTGCGGTGATCGCTGTGTTGCGTTGCGCGGGATCTGTTGCAGCTCCGGCTGCGACGAAACCGACGAGGGCGTAACCCGCATGCGCGATGGAAGAGTAGGCAAGCATGCGCTTCACGTTGT
>DATDFT010000030.1:0-15816 GCA_036522475.1 Pyrinomonadaceae bacterium
GCGTGAAGCCAGTTTTATCAGCCGCGCGCTATTGTCCAGTCGACATCCGGTCCTGGCCCATCTCATCCCGATGCGTCGTTGCAACCTGGCGTGTGGCTATTGCAACGAGTACGACCATACTTCGAAGCCAATCGATCTCGCAGTCGTTAAGAGCCGCCTGGACAAACTCGGGGATCTGGGAACGTCGATCGTCACCATCTCCGGTGGCGAGCCGATGATGCATCCGGAGCTCGATCAGATCATTCATCACATTCGTGTCCGCGGAATGATCGCGGGCCTGATCTCGAATGGTTACTACTTCACTCCCGAACGTATCAAACGTCTTAACAAAGCCGGGCTCGAGTATTTGCAGATCAGCATCGATAACGTTCAACCGGATGAAGTCTCGCGCAAGAGTTTGCGTGTGCTCGACAAGAAATTGCGTTACTTGTCCGAGTACGCTGATTTCCACGTCAACATCAATTCGGTGATTGGCGGCGGCATCAAGAATCCTGACGACGCTTTAACTGTCGCGCGCCGTGCTGTCGAACTCGGGTTCTCGACTACAGTCGGCGTGATTCACGATGTTGACGGTACTTTGAAGCCGTTGTCAGCGAAAGAAAAAGACATCTTCCAGCAGGTCAAGAAACTCGGAAACAAAGATCACGCTCGCTTGAACTGGTTCCAGGACAGCATCGCCGAAGGCAAGCCGTATAACTGGCGCTGTCGAGCCGGAGCTCGTTACCTCTACATCTGCGAAGAAGGTCTCGTACATTGGTGCTCGCAACAGCGAGGTTATCCAGGCATTCCGTTGGACCAGTACACGATGGAAGACTTCGATCGTGAATACAAGACCGAGAAGTGGTGTGCACCTACCTGCACGTTACAGTGCGTGCATCAAGTCGGCATTCTCGACAACTGGCGCGATCCTCAGAAGACGCCCGCTCAGATAGCCGAGGAGCAAAAGTCGGGCGTCGGCGCGATGATCGGCGCAGACTAAATAAGCCAATAAACGCAGATGAACACAGAATTTTCTATTATTTGCGTTCATCTGCGTTTATCTGCGGCTCGCCTCCCTGTTCCGCCAAACGAAATTCCGCGTCTGCTTCTTGTTTGTAACCAGCGTCCGCGAGCTCTATCGCAAGCAGTTTGTGCGTGTGTGGATTGTCTTCGAGAGCGAGCGCCTGCCGGTACTCTTTAATGACCGTCTGGTGGTCGTAAACGAGCTTTGCTCGTGCTGCTCGTGCGAGGTGAGCATCGACGGTTCGACTTTCAAAATAAACAAACAACCCGATCGCAGATAAAAGGATCGCTCCATAAAGCAACGGCAACAGGTAACGCCATCTTCGCGGTCGTGTGCCCGTTCTGCGCCACATGATTACGACGAGGTAGAGGGGGAAGACGACGAGCGGTAACAGCAGTGTCGCTAACGCAATTGCAAAGGCATACTGGATGGCGAATCGTTTGCGCGCGGAGGCGAGTACCCAGGTCGAAAGCAGCGCGGAGGCGACGTATGCGGCAGGCATGATGAGGTCAAACAACTCACCTGCCGACATGTTTGTTCTGAGGCTCACAAGCGCGTCGGTCCTAAGTTGCCGCCGACAGTGAAGATCGTAACCGAGCTCGAAAGTCCGAGTCCGGAAAGCCGTCCGGCCATGATCACGATGATCTCACCGTCCTCTACCACGCCTGTTTCGAGCAGTCGATGTTCTCCGATTTTCAGCATCTCTTCAGTTGACTGCGCGTTGCTGATCAGCAACGGCTCGACGGCCCAGATCAGTGCCAACTCAGATACCACCTCGGGCCTGCGTGTCAGCGCGACGATGCGTTGATTCGGACGAAGCGACGAGAGCCTGCGGGCCATCAAGCCTGAATCAGTAAAGACCGCGGTGACATTCGTTCCCATTTCATCAGCGGCGAAGGCTGCGGCTTCGCTAAGTGCGCGACTCACTCGTCCGGATTGTTTGCCCAGCCAGCTCTCGGTCTTCGTCGTCGGCTCTTTGCCTTTTTCCGCCGACTCGATAATGCGCTCCATCATCGCCACAGCCTGCACCGGATAGGCCCCGGCTGCGGTTTCGTTTGAAAGCATCACGCAATCGGTGCCGTCCCAGACTGCATTTGCCACATCAGATGCCTCGGCCCGCGTGGGACGCGGATTCGCCACCATCGACTGCAACATCTGCGTCGCGGTAATTACCATCTTTCCCGCCTGTATTGCGCGTTCGATGATTCGCTTCTGATAGACCGGAACTAACTCGACGCTCGTTTCCACGCCGAGATCGCCGCGAGCGACCATCACGCCGTCGGCCGCAGCGATGATCTCGTCGAGATGATCGATTGCTTCGGCCTTCTCGATCTTCGCGATCAACGGCGCGCGGCCGCCGGCTTCGTTGATCAACTTCTTCGCGTTTTCGCAATCACTGGCCCGTCGCACAAAAGACAGCGCGATGTAGTCGGCATTCTGCTCGACGGCCCACTTGAGATCGACGATGTCTTTCTCAGTCAGCGAGTCAATCGGCAACGCGACGCCGGGCAGGTTGATTCCTTTACGTTCGCCGAGCAGTCCGCCGTCAATGACCCTGCAAACAACGTCCGTGTCGTTTGCGCTTTCCACGATCAACGACAGCGCACCATCGTCGAGCAACATGCGCGTGCCGCGTTGCACGACGCGTGGCAGATCGTGATAGTTCGTTGAGACCTGATGTTCGTCGCCGATGATTGGGCGAGTGGTGATCGTAAAAGCCTCACCATTGACCAGTCGCACCGGCTCGTCGTCCTTCAATTCGCCTGTTCGGATCTTTGGACCAGAGAGGTCCACGAGGACGGCTATGGGTCGCCCCAGCTTCGCTGCGGCTGCTCGCGCACGTTGAATGTCGAGAGTCTTCTCCTCGTGCGTGCCGTGCGACATGTTGATACGAACGCCGTTCGCGCCTGCATCGACGAGTTGTTCGACGATTTCCGGCTCGCGCGAAGCTGGTCCAAGTGTGATTAAGATTTTCGCTCGTCTCAAAGTTAAGCCCTGTAGGTTGATGTTAAGGCGCGGGGGACTTGAGTCCGGTTTCGACCGCGGAGTCAAGATACTCGCCAGTCTCTGGTCCAAAGCCGAGAAATCGTTGGACAAGTTGGCCCTGACGATCGAACACGAACGTTTGCGGGATGCCGTCGTTGTCGCCGAGCAGGAAAGTAACGAGATCGTCGTCAGGCTCGCCGAGTGCGTACTGAATGCCGAACTCCTTCGCGAACTCGGGGACTTTCTCGTCATCGCCTGGTCCACCGACGTTGAGTCCGACGACGACCAGTCCCTGATCTTCATACTTCTTTTGCAGCCCAATCAAATGCGGCACGCTATCGCGACACGGAACGCACCACGTCGCATAGAAATCCAGGATTAGCACCTTGCCTTTGTACTCAGAGAAAACAGATCGTTTCCCGCCCGACTCCCAACCCATGTTGAGGAGCGAGGCGGTTTTGCCGATCGGCGGCCCAGGTGGATTAGAGATGACTGGCGTGTTCGTGTTTGCGACTGGCGCATCTTTGCTGTTGCAGCCACTCAAGAACAGCACACTACCGAGAAGAAGTTTCCCGCAAAGGCGCAGAGCCGCCAGGGAAGGCCAGGGAAAAATCTTTGCGCCTGCGCTCCTTTGCGGGAGAATTTCTTTAGACCTTTTCTTCATGATCCTCCTGGGGCAGTGGTTCGCCGGGCACACGATATTCGCCTTCGACCCACTTACCCAGGTCGACGAGCTGACACCGCTCAGAACAGAAGGGACGAAAAGGATTATCTTTCCACTCGATTGACTTACCGCAGGTTGGACATTTCATGAATCTTGAGCCAGGCCCCCGGCCCGCATCAAAGAGATGCTGGTCGTTTGATCAGTATTCGTCGTTTGACGAATGCGATCGTACCTTCGCGGCGCATGGCATTCAAGCGGACCGTGACGCTCTCACGGGTGGAACCCACGATGGAGGCTATTTCGCGGTGAGGAAGGGGAATATCGATGAGCACGCCCTCCGGTTCGGAGACGCCGTAACGCATGGAAAAGTCGGCCAGCAGTCGATCCAGCCGGGCGGGAATCGCGTTGAGCGCAAAATCAGCAAGGCGACGCTCCGCATGATCAAGTCGTTGACCGATCAAACGGAAAGTGTAATCATGAAGGCGGTCATCCTCAGCCATCCCCCGTTTGAAGTCCCCGACCTGGATTCGCAGGAGCCTTGAATTTTCATAGGCAATTGCAGAATTCGCTCGTTGCCCCGCAGCAGAGTAGAGAGCTGACTCGCCGAAGAGCGAGCCCTCAGGAAGGATGTCGATCACGGCTTCGCGGCCGCTGTCAGCTTCGATACGGCAGAGTTTTATTCGGCCATGAATAATCGCATACAGGCAATCCGCAGGTTCGCCCGCTCGGTAAACGAAACGACGGCGACGGAAGTCCAGGACCACTGAATTGCGAGCCATTTCGTTAACGAGGGCATCATCCGGTGTTGAGCCAAATTCCAGGCGGCGAATCATTTGAGCGCGATCTTCGGCGGTTAAATCGCGTGCGCGCTTCTGTTCCTGCAGGGCATTCATCTGCATGTCCTTTTGGGCATCGAGTTACAGTTTCCAGATTGAATCGTTTATGGCCGCGTTGTACTCGTATTCAAAGTGGTCCTGTGCGGGTTAGTTTTTACGACGATTGTAAGGAAACCCGCGCGATGTTCCCAGGCTTGTTACTCTCGATTGAATCTTTTGACGCAATGCTAGGGCGAGTACTGGCACGAACGCCTAACCGAGGCCCGAACTGTAGCATGAACCCCCAAAGCGCGCAAGAATAATAAAAGGCCCAACATTCTCGTTTATGCAGTCAAAATCCAATATTCTCGTAGTCGACGATAACTCCGATAAATTGCAACTCATTGAAGCGGCACTCAGTCTTGCCGGTTACCACGTAACTACGGCGACAGACGGTGTTGAGGCGCTGGCTGCCATTGAGTCGTATCAACCGGACCTCGTAATAACGGACGTAATGATGCCGCGCATGAATGGCTACGAGTTGGCCCAGCGGATCAGGGCCAATCCGGTTACGAAGTTTATTCCTGTCATTATGCAGACTGCGGCAGGACGGCGAGCCGAGGATCTGCGTAGGGCCAGCGAAGTCGGCGCGCTTGGTTACATCACAGATCCGACCGATCTCGATCTGCTGTTGGCCCGGACCAGAACGCTGCTCGAGTTCAAAGCTTATTTGGACGTTTGTGAGGAGGCAGCGTTTACCGACCACCTGACCGGCTTGGCAAACCGCCGTCGATTTGAACGTCAACTCGAGCGCGAAGTGGGTCGTGTGGAAAGGTTTGGTCATCCTTTCACGCTGTTGATGCTCGACATCGATAAGTTTAAGGATCTTAACGACACCTTTGGACATGATGCGGGGGATGATGCGATACGCCGGCTTGGCAAAGTCCTGCGCGAGGGCACGCGCGGCATCGATCTTGCCGCGAGAATTGGCGGCGAGGAGTTTGCCGTGTTGCTGGTTGAGACCAGTAAAGACGGTGGTTTTGAAGTTGCCGAGCGTCTGCGAACGGCGATCAAGTTGCTGGAAATTCCGCGCGCCGGGGGTATGACCGCCAGTTTTGGGGTTGCAGAATGTCCGAGCGACGCGCAAACTGCTGCCGATATCCTGAAGGCGGCGGATGTCGCTTTGTACGAGGCCAAGCGAAACGGCCGCGATCAGGTCGTGGCGTTGCAGCCGCTGCGGTCGAACTCAATGGCGGCGGCAGACGTACAAGGCGATGGGGATTTGGGAGTTGCATCACGAGGATAGGATGGCTGATTACAAGGAACGACTGGAAGAGTGGCAGCAGGCAGCGCGCCGTAAGGCTCGCGAGCTCGATGAGAAATATTCGATCTCCGACATGGTTGGGGAAGCCGCGAAGCGTGGCGCCGAAAGTGTCGCGAACGGCGCCGAACGCCTGCGCGCTGAAGCTGAGCGACTGACCGACGATGAAGAAGTCAGCGAAACTGCACGTCGCGCAGCGAGCCATGTGAAGAAAGCCGGCGAGGCTGTGCGCAATGTTGCGGGCGATACGGGCAAGAAAGTTTTTGACGACGCTCGTACCTACTACGATCGCGCCTCGCAGTTTTACGACACGGGCGCACGCTTCACACGCGCTTCAACCGCGGCGACTGCCGGAGCGCTCAAGGCGCGCGATTGGATCAAAGCAAATCCCGGCAAAGCCGCAGTTGTTTCTGTCTCGCTGGTGTTGGGCATCAGGGCCGGTGCTGCGTTTCCGGGTTTGGACGCTGTGTTGCTGGGTTCGCATCCACATTGGTTGACGCACTCGGCGTTGCCGGTTTGGGGACTGCACAAGGCGAGCGAAAAGTTTGATAACTATCTCAAGAAGCAGGAAGAGCTGATCGCGCGTGGCGAGCTTGACGAAGCGGCGCAACAGCGCGTGGAGTTTGAACGCAAGATCGCGAAGTACGTCGGAGCGCCGTTGCTAGGCGCGTTTAGCTGCGCAGCGGGCGCCGCGATGTGGGCCCAGATCTTCCAACCCGGCGCGATCACGGGCGCCCCGATCAGTTGGCTCCTCGGCGGCAACCCCTTCCTCGACGGGGTGTGGCTTTTTGGGAACGGCGTAATCTGCTTCCACCAGGGTTACAAGTTCTTCATGATCGCCCTGGCCAACCAGGAAGAAGTCGCCCGCGTCGTGCGCGAGATCAAGGGGCTACTACCCGAAGCAAAAATTATCTAATCGAAATCGGAAACGGCCAGAAGCAGAGGGCGAAGACGAGCAGAGTAATGATCGCGATTACTGTTCGTTTCGTTCCCAAAGGTTCCATTATGCCGGGGGCGGGGTGTGGGACCTTCATCATGATTCCTAACAAGACTGCGTAGAGAAATCCGCTGGGGCTGTTGTGCCACCAGAAGCCCAGGATCGCTAAGACAACCACTGTTACAAAAGCAATGCGTCCGATGATCCTGTGTGCGTGGCCGCCGAAGACTGCAAACGTCCCGTGACCACCGTCGAGTTGGCCCACCGGCATCAGGTTCAAACTCGTAACCAGCAGACCAATCCACGCCGCCATGTAAAGAGGATTAGGTGGCGCGTTCGGATCCAACGGTATTCCAAATAGTTTCCCTATCAAACGAAACAACAACGGATCGTTGAAGAAGACCAACCCACCTGTCGCCGGAGTTTCAACAGGCGGCCCAAGTGTCAAAAGCCCCGCAACAGCCACGGGCAGCGCCACGACAAACCCCGCGAGCGGACCAGCCAGACCAATATCGAACAACGCCCGGCGCGTCGGAATCGCAGACCGAATCTTGATAAAGGCTCCAAACGTTCCGGCAAGAAATATCGGTGGCGCCGGAATGAAGTACGGCAAGGTCGCATTCACTTTGTAATAACGACACGCGAGATAGTGGCCCATCTCATGCGAGAAGAGAATCGCAAGCAACGAACCTGAGAATGTCGCACCCTCCGCAATCAAATGTGGATTATGAATGGCGTACTTAATCAACTCGGCGGCCCAGTACAGATACGAGAGCGGAAGGTAAAGCAAATAATCGAGCGGCGTCGCCAGTGGTGGCTCAGGCACCGGCAAATCCGGCGGCGCAACCAGGCTGATGCCCGCCAGCATAGTCGTGATGATCGTAAGAACGAGAAGACTGCCGTGGAGTCGCCACTCGCGCGCGGAGATCGTGGGCAAGGCACGTTCGAAGTTGAAACCCGGTGGTATTGTTCTAACCGATTCCGCCATTTCCAGTGCTTAAGAAGCTGAAAGGCTAGAGTCTGGATGCTCGCGCCGTTCCAACTCTAGCCTCGAATAAACCCTCTGTTGGCAAATCCTAAAAATCGTCGTCGTCGCCTGAAGCGTCGACGTCAATATCCGTCTCGCCGTCGTCATGCGCCTGAAGATCTTTGCCCGGCTTGAAACGAATCGTCTTGCCTGACGGAATCGCCACCTCTTCTCCGGTGCGAGGATTCCTGCCGACTCCTCGCTTCCGCGGCTTCACGACAAAAACGCCAAACCCGCGCAGCTCGATTCGTTCACCCCTGGTCAACGCTTCTTTCATCGAATGAAAAAGAGCTTCGACGGCTTGTTCGGCCTTCATCTTCGGCACGCCCGTTTTATCAGCAACGCGATTGATGATATCCAACTTAATCACGACTAGGGGCCTCTTTTCTGCTTCGCCGGGAGACACTCGCCGGAGCAGCAACATGCAGGCGAGGATGATAGAAAGCGCAGGTAAAGACTGTCAAGGAATCGCTTTACTGATAGTTTGACAAGGCGCGAGGTGAAAGATAACCTCAAACCGCCATAGAGTGTTTGACTTATGTTTGGAATTAGAAAACGCCGGCCACCTCCATTTGGTGGCGTTCACGTCGACGACGACAAAGACATCCAGGTACACAAACCCGAAGATGCGTCGCGCAACGATCTCTGGTCTGAAGCGCGCCTGCTTTTTCGCGATCTGATTTTTGCACTGATGATCGCGGCGCTCGTCGTGGTTTTCATCGTGCAGCCGGTGAAGGTTGAAGGCACCTCGATGTTGCCCCGTTTGCACGATGGCGAACGAATCTTCGTCAACAAGTTGATTTATTACGACGACTATCGCTGGGCACCCAAGATCGACCGCGGCGATATCGTCGTCTTCTGGTTTCCCGACGACCCTTCGAAGAGCTACATCAAGCGCGTCATCGGTTTGCCGGGCGATCGGATCGAAGTTCACGAAGGTACCGTGCGTGTGAACGGTCGTGATCTGGAGGAGACTTATCTCGATCCGCGTTTGAACTTATCTCATCGCAGTCTCGCTGAAGTCTACGTGAGGCCAAACTACTACTTTGTGATGGGCGACAATCGCGACAATTCGAGCGACTCCAGAATCTGGGGACTGGTGCCGAAAAAATATATTTACGGGAAAGCCCTGTTTCGTTACTGGCCGTTGACAGCGGCCAGCGTGATTCATCACGAAGATATCAACCAGGCCGGTCCGCAGTCGCCGCCGGGATTCATACCGGCCTTTCGGCCGACTCCGGACGACGAAGCGACACCACAGCCTTATATTCCTGGTGAATCATCTCCACAGCCCTGATTGCTATGATCGATTGGCTGCGCTACCTGCTGATGGTCTTCTACGCGCCGGTGCGAGGGATGCGAGGCATGCGCGATCGCGGCTCGCTCGCGCCAGTTGCGTTGATGGCGTTTCTCAGTCAGGCCGGGTTCAACTACGCGATCGAGAAGTTTGGCGTTATTGGAGCGGGTGGCCTGTTCTCAGATCTGTTTCGGGCGGGCAAGGTGGTGGCGATTATCGCGATCATTCTCGTTCCGATTCTTACCCTCGTCGCGAATACGTTTGACCGTCGCGGCAGT
Organism: Pyrinomonadaceae bacterium; assembly: GCA_036522475.1. GTDB lineage: Bacteria > Acidobacteriota > Blastocatellia > Pyrinomonadales > Pyrinomonadaceae > PSRF01. Next base: position 9,329 of record DATDFT010000030.1, read on the forward strand.
TTTCGAGTAGTGCTTACGCAGGAATATGCGCCACTCGCGGCGACGCTGTTTTATGTACTGACGGCAGCAAACATCTTCGCGATACTCATCGCCGCTTTTCTTCACTACACCGGAATACACGCGCAGTACGTTACGTTCGCGATTCAGAATGCGGATCAAATGCGCGGGATGTTGCCGCCGGGTGAGCAGTATGATGAGCAACTCACGAATCCAGTCATCGTTTCGTACAATCTCTTCACTTTCTTTCAGCGTGTGATATTCGGCGTCGGCGCAATCGCGGGTGTGAAAGATACGTTTCGGATGTCGGCGATTCGCGCTTTTGCCGTGACAGTCGTTGGTTGTCTTGCGTCGCTCTTTCTCCTGCCGATTGGGTTACGTCTGTTCTCCGGAGTTTTTGGTTCGCCGTTTTTGCTGATCCTGCTGTTCTTTCTGTTGCGCGGTTACTTCGTGGACATCATGGGTAGCCATCGTGCGAAGGCGGCGTTCAAACAGAACATGGAGTCAGCGACTCTGAATCCTGCCGATGCTTCGGCGCACTACAATCTTGGGTTCATTCACCAGAGTCGTGGCGAGCTCGACGAAGCTAAAGCACGTTTCGAGCGCGCACTCGAAATCGATCCGGAAGAGATTGACGCGGCCTATCAACTCGGACGCATCGCGCGGCAGCAGAAGCGATACGGTGATGCGATTCAGAATTTCGAACACGTGGTGACGCGAAACCCGGCACATTCGCAGTTCGAAGTCTGGCGTGAAGTGGCGGCGACATACATTGCGGCCGGCCAGTTTGAAGATGCACGCACGGCGTTGGACCAGTTTCTCGAGCACCGCCCGTCAGATCCGGAAGGGTTGTATTTGATGGGACGCGCGCACGCCGGGCTCGGTCACAAACGCGAAGCGACGAGCCTGATGCAAGCGTGTATCGAGGCCGTGAAGACCGCCCCGGCGTACAAGTATCGCACGAGCAAACGATGGCTGAACGAAGCGCAGCAGTTTATTAAGAGCAGCCAATAGGACCTATAGGACCGATTCGACCTATACAACAGATGAGAAGCCCGGCACTTTTAGCACTGGAAGATGGTCGCACGTTTCGTGGTCGCGCGTGGGCGGCCGAGGGTGAGGTGTGCGGTGAGATGGTCTTCAATACTTCGATGACCGGTTACCAGGAAGTGCTCACCGATCCGTCGTACGCCGGCCAGATCGTCTGCATGACTTACCCGCTCATCGGCAACTACGGCGTGAACGAGAGCGACGCTGAATCCGCGCGCCCGTGGGTCGAAGGATTCGTCGTTCGCGAAGCGAGCCGGATCACCTCAAGCTGGCGCGCCGAAGAGAGTCTCGAGTCGTACCTGAAGCGCTGGAACATCGTCGCGATCGAAGGCATCGACACGCGCGCGCTCGTGCGCCACATTCGCGACAAAGGCGCGATGCGCGCCTGTCTCTCAACCATCGATCTCGACGAAAAGAGCCTCGTCGAAAAAGCGCGCCAATCGCCGCCGATGGAGAATCGTGAGCTCGCGAGCAAAGTGACAACGCAAAAGACTTACGAATTTCCCGCAACGGGCGAAGAACGCTTTCACATCGTCTGTTACGACTTCGGCGTCAAACGAAACTCTCTGCGCGAACTTGCACAACTCGGCGTGCGCACGACTGTCGTGCCCGCTTCGACTCCAGCCGCCGAAGTGCTCGCGCTCAACCCTGACGGGATTTTCTTATCGAATGGACCAGGCGATCCGGCGTCGATGGACAAGGAAGTCGCAGAGATTCGCGAATTGCTGAAGTCGAAGGTGCCGATGTTTGGAATCTGTTTCGGTCACCAGCTACTCGGCCGCGCCTTCGGAGCAAAGACATTCAAGCTGGCCTTCGGACATCGTGGCGGCAACCAGCCAGTGAAAGAACTGGCCCATCCAAAAGTTGAGATCACGTCACACAATCACGGCTTCGCAGTGAGTGCCGAGAGTCTGCCGCCGGAAGTCGAGATCACGCACATTAATCTCAACGACCAGTGCGTAGAGGGCATGCGACACCGCACTCTGCCCGTGATCTCTGTGCAGTACCATCCCGAGGCAGCGCCTGGACCACACGACGCGGAACATCACTTTCACAGATTCGTGGGATTGATGGAAGCGAACGCTTAATTCTCGGGCACCTTTAGCTCGCCCGTGGTGAGATCTGGCCGCACACGCTCCATTTGTTCAGGTGTCGATTCAGCATTCAGTTCTTCGACGTTTTTCGCGGTGAGATCCGCAACTTTCGCCGGCTCAGCCGGGCTGGTGGGTTCCAGGAGATCCGCGATTCCCTCGCTGCCTCGATGCTCCATCCAGTGTCGATAACTGACAGTCAAGATCGCAACCACGGGAATCGCGAGAAAGATTCCGGCAACTCCCGCCAGTTTTTCACCAGCCAGAATCGCGAAGATAACTGCGAGCGGATGAAGATGGATTCCCTGACCGATGAGTCGCGGATAGATCGCGTAGTCTTCCGCGATGCGCAATACTCCGAGAAACAGCAGCACCAGAAATGCATTGAATGGTCCGTTACTAAACATCGCGAGAACCGCTGCCATGAGCGCGATCGCGACTGGTCCAACAAGCGGCACAAACTCGAAGAACCCGGCCAGCACGCCCATCACCAATGCGCCCGGCAGACGCAGTACAGTAAACCCGAGCGAACAAATCACTCCGATTAACAAACAAGCAGTCAGTTGTGCGCGAATGTAAGCGGCGAGCGTGCTGTTGACGTCCTGAAAAAACTCGTCGCCACGCCAACGCCAACGACCGCGCGGCAGCATCAACAACGCCGACCGGCGAAAACTCTCCGCGTCCTTCAAGAGAAAGAATCCGAGAATCGGAATCAAGACGAGCCAAGGGAGGTAAACAACATAACCCAGCGCTGCGGTAGCAAGATCGGAGACAGCCCCCGTAACTGCCTCGATAACTTTCGGCACGGCATTGTTGACCGCGTCAACCACAGGCGCGGGCATCCGGCGCAATTTTGAGTATTCAATGATCTGCTGAGTCTTGTCGCCCAGCGTTTTCCAATATGACTTGGCCTGAGTCGCAAACTCGGGAAACTGATTGCTCAAGCTCGGCAGGATCACAAAGATCGCAAAAACGATTCCGGCCAGGATAATCAGATAAGCAAACACGATCGCAACCGCTTTCGGAATGGCGGTAGTGCGGCGCCCGATCGTCCTCGGCCGTCGTAAGAACTCAACCAGCGGCGACACCAGGTACGCGAAGAAGATCGACAGGACCAGCAGCAGGATAATTCCCGTAATCTTGGCAAGGATCCAGAGGACAAGAATGACGAAGAGAATGACGAAGATGATGCGCAGGATAACGCGCGTCGATGGTCCATAAGCCTCCACCGCCGCCTTTGCCGCCGTAGCGGCAGTCTCTTTGGTTGTTCGTTGATTCACCTGAACCTTAAAGCCGCGCGTGCAGCCGTCCGATCAAGTCGCCGACCGCTCGTTGATCCTGATTACTCAGCCCGCGAAATTCAACTCCGAACGTGTCGGGAGTGGAATGATGAACCACTTCTCCAGTTAACGATAACGCATCGTCGCCATCGAGTAGCAGCAGTCCAAGTTGATCTCCGACTTTAACGTTGGGGCACGAGGGAAGGTTCGTAACTCGCACGCCGCCAAGGCTGATGTCCTGCGGTTCGCCGATGCCGAGAGACTCTTTCAGACTTTCGTCTTCGATCGCGAGAGTCACTCGCGAAGTGACGTAGTAACGGGGGTAGCGCCTGCGATCGTAAGAGGGTAATCCGTTATTTTCGGAGAATGCCATCGTTGAACTCTCCTCAGTGAGCAACTTCGTCGTCTCCTTCGGTCTCCTCTTCAGCTTCACCTTCCGCCGGTGGTGGCGGAGTGATGCGAGGAGCAGCCGGCTCCCATATCAGGCCTTTCCATTCATCAGTTTCGCCGAGTAGTTGCAACGCCGCGAGCGGGTGACCGGGATGACGCTCGATGCGCAACACTTCGGCAATCACCTGTAATTTCTCGCCCGACTCACCGAGCACTTCCAAACGCACGCGACTGCCAACGTCAGGCAGTTGCCGCGGCAAGTGAACGAGCGTGCCTTCGGGCCCGACGTTTTCGGTGGTACCTTCAGCGATGATGTGTGTACCGCTCGGTTCATCCCACTCAGCTTTCACCTCGAGACTGGCGAGGTAACGTGGTCCAGAGCGATTGTCTGTTTCGATTCGGGGCATGCACGTGCCTCCTTTACTGAGAACAGGATGTATGTGTCCTATAAGACCTATTCTTCCTCGGCTCTCAATTTTTCCAACACTGAGAAATCTTCAAGCGTCGTGACGTCTCCGGCAACCGAGCCGCTGGTCGCGATCTCGCGCAGGAGCCTGCGCATGATCTTGCCCGATCGCGTCTTTGGCAAAGCGTCAGTAAACCTGAGATCGTCGGGCCGCGCGAGGGCGCCAATCTCTTTTACTACGTGCGCGCGGAGCTCCTGATTCAATTCTTCCGAGGGGCTGTGTGAGCCTTCGAGCGTTACAAACGCCACGATCGCAGATCCTTTGATATCGTCCGGACGCGCGACGACCGCGGCCTCTGCCACCGCGCCATGTGACACGAGCGCACTCTCAATCTCCGCTGTTCCCAGTCGATGGCCGCTTACGTTAATAACATCGTCGATTCGGCCCATTATCCAGAAATAGCCCTGCTCGTCACGCCGGGCGCCGTCGCCCGCGAAGTAAATTCCGTCGATTTGAGACCAATATTGCTGTTTGTAGCGCTCGTCGTCGCCCCAGATGGTCCTGAGCATCGAGGGCCACGGCCGCTTGATGACGAGGTAACCACCCTCGCTTGCGCCCACGGAGTTGCCGTCGCGCGTCATTATGTCGGCGTCGACACCGGGGAACGGCTTGGTTGCAGAGCCGGGCTTGGTGGGTGTGGCGCCGGGAATCGGAGTGATCATGATCGAGCCAGTCTCGGTTTGCCACCACGTATCCACGATCGGGCACTTGTCTTTGCCAATGATCTCGCGATACCACATCCACGCCTCGGGATTGATCGGTTCACCGACCGTGCCGAGCAGTCGCAGGCTCGAGAGGTCGTGCTTCATGGGCCAGTGCTCACCCCACTTAATGAACGCACGAATCGCAGTCGGAGCAGTATAGAAAACATTTACGCGATGGCGCTCGATCATGGACCAGAAACGATCGGGCTCGGGGAAGTTCGGCGCGCCTTCATACATTAAAGCGGTGGCGCCGTTTGAGAGTGGTCCATAGACCACATAACTGTGACCCGTGACCCAACCAATGTCGGCAGTACACCAGTAAAGATCCTCGTCTTTGAGATCGAAGACCCACTTCGTCGTCAGGTGGGCTTGCAGCAGGTAACCGGCAGTCGTGTGCAAAATGCCTTTTGGTTTACCCGTGGTTCCGGACGTGTACAAGATGTAAAGCGGATGCTCGCTGTCCAATTCTTCGGCGGGACAATCAGCCTCGACAGTCTCCATCAACTCGTGCCACCAGAAATCGCGACCTTCCTGCATTTCCTGCGGCGATCCTGTGCGTCGGACCACGATGCAGGCATTCACGGACGGCGTTGACTTCAGTGCTTCGTCGACCGCAGGTTTCAGTTTGACTTCCTTACCGCGTCGCCAGCCCCCATCGGCAGTAACTACGAGCTTGCAACTCGCATCGTTGATTCGATCGATCAGCGCGGAGCTCGAGAAGCCGCCGAAGACGACCGAGTGCGTAGCGCCGATGCGCGCGCAGGCGAGCATCGCGATCGCGAGCTCAGGGATCAGCGGCATGTAAAGTGCGACGCGATCTCCACGTTGAATGTTCGCGTGCTTGAGTACGTTCGCGAACTTGCAAACTTCGATGTGCAGTTGCTGATAAGTGAAAGTGCGGTTCTCGCCGGGCTCGCCTTCCCAGATCAGCGCGGCTTTGTTACGTCGCCAGGTTCGCAGGTGACGATCGAGACAGTTGTAGGAAACGTTAATTTTGCCGCCGCCGAACCACTCCGCGTGAGGCGGATCCCACTTCAGAACCGTATCCCACGTCTTAAACCAGTGAAGCTCCTCAGCCATTCGCGCCCAGAACGCTTCCGGGTCAGCGTTTGCCTCCGCGCGCAGTTGTTCTAGCTCAGCCATCGACTTGATGTGTGCCTGTTGCGCAAACCCTTCCGGCGGCGGAAATACACGTTCTTCCTGGAGTATTGATTCGATATTCGGCGTAGCAGTCGACATGCGTGCCTGTGTACCACAGATATTGCCGATTGCCAATTGCCGATTGCCGATTTTTCTGTTTCGCGTTCGTATTGTATCGTTTGACAAATTGGCAATTGGCAATCGGAAATCGGCAATGATCTACGTCGGAACCAGTGGCTACAGTTACAAGGAATGGAGGGGAAGTTTCTATCCGGAAAGACTCTCGCCTAAAGAGATGCTTTCGTACTACGCGGCACGTTTCAAAGCGGTGGAGTTGAATAACACTTTCTATCGTTTGCCACAGCCGGA
>DATDFT010000031.1:0-4896 GCA_036522475.1 Pyrinomonadaceae bacterium
ATGCCGGCAAACGCCGGTTGCCAGGCGAGCAATGGATTCTTGTCTGACGCAGGTACCGGATGTTCCTGCATCCACTGCTTGCCATTCACGGCGCCGGGTCGAAACAACAACCCGTCGTCGGCGATAAACGCCATGAACGCGTCGCGCGCATTCTGCTCTTCCGCCATTTTGGAAAACGCCTGCTCAGTTTTCACCATCTCCTGCAACGCCGACTGTCCCTGAGCGGACATTGCGACGGCCAAACAGATAACAATCACAAAAATGTATTTCATATTAGCGCCTCATCCCTGTGAATCTGCGGCTGAAATAGCCGCTTGTAGTACAGTTTCTGGAGTCCATTGATCGATCGACTTCACTTCGGAAAGCCTGCCGCGGCTCATCACCGCGAGTCGATCACACATACCAAACAGCTCCGGCAAGTACGAGCTCACCATTAACACCGCTTTATTCTGCGCAGCACAGGCGGCGATGGTTTCATAAACCTGCGCTTTGCTCCCGATGTCGATGCCGCGTGTCGGCTCATCGAGCAGAAGCACGTCCGCGTCCTGATGCAACAGACGCGCGACGATCACCTTCTGTTGATTGCCGCCCGACAGAGATCCGACGTTTTGCTGCACACCCTGCGCTCTGATCTTTAATGCGTTCACGAGCCGTGCAGCTTGTTTGCGTTGCGCACTGAGATCGAGCCAGCCGAAGCGCGAGCAGGAGTCAAACCTGGTGACGGTGACATTATCGGCGATCGATTGGCTCAGTGTTAAGCCGTCGCCCTTGCGATCCTCGCTGAGATAACCGAGACCCTCGATTAGACGCATCGCGGGTGTGCTGCGTCCGCTCGGCAACGCTTTTTTATTCACGATGATCGATCCATTTTGCTGGTGTTCGAGACCGAAAATTGTACGCAGCAGAGGCGTGCGTCCCGAACCCATCAAACCCGCGATGCCGAGAATCTCGCCGCGACGAAGTTCGAACGTCGCGCTTTTCAATAACGGTGGCGATGCAAGGTTTTGCACTTCGAGGATCGTCTCACGCGATCCAGTCGGTTTGCTACGAACGGGGAACAGATGTTGTTGCGCGCGTCCGACCATCTTCGCGATCAGTTCGTCGTCAGTCGTGTTTGCGATCTCGCCGGTGGCGACGCTGCGACCGTCGCGCAGCACGGTGAACCGATCCGAAACCTGGCGCACTTCTTCGAGAAAGTGACTGATGTAGATCACTGAGATTCCTTCGGCGCTCAAGTTTCGGATCAACGCGAACAACTGCTGGACGTCTTCGCGTTGCAGACTGCTGGTGGGTTCGTCCATCAAAATGATGCGTGCGCGCGCGGCGAGTGCGCGCGAGATCTCGACGATCTGGCGTGCAGCGACTGAGAGATCGCCGACGCGTTTTTCGGGACGAATGTCTGCGTGATGAAACGTCTTGAGCACTTCGTTTGTCCGTGTGATGAGATTGTCGCGATCGAGCCAGCCGAGATGTGACGACTCGATTCCCATCAACACATTTTCCGCGACGGTGAGATGCGGGCAGAGAGACAGTTCCTGGTGAATCAATGCGATGCCGTGCGTGCGTGCGTCGAGTGGATTGGATGGTGAGTAAGGTTGGCCGTTCATCTCCATCGTGCCTTGATCCGGCTGGAGTGAACCGGCGATCACGTTCATCAGCGTGCTCTTGCCCGCGCCGTTCTCGCCGATGAGCGCATGCACCTCGCCCTCGCGCAGCTCGAGATCAACGCCATCGAGCGCGACTGTTGGACCAAACGATTTAGAAATGTTCGATAACTTAAGGGCTAGCATCTTGTTTGTATTGGCGGCCCGTTCAAACCTAGTCGTAGAGCGGCTGCGCCGGTTTCACGCTGTTGCGTTCGTTCGAGGCGGTGATCGCCAGGATGCGGACGTTGTCGTTGTTCGGCAGTGTCAGGGTCGTTGCACCCGCGGGTAGGTCGATCGTGTAGGCAAACAGGTACGAATACGCGTAAGCCTCATTCTCACCCCTCGGCGTGTGGCGATGCGAGGCAAACCACGCGATCGGCGCGCGCTTGATGAAACCCGGAGTTATCCCGAGCATCTGGCCATACGGGTCGCGCCGCGTTCGCGAGCGTTGCAACAGCGCTGCGATATCCGCAGGCACGTCAGGCGGCATCGCGCGTGGCTGCTGCACAACTTCTGTCTCCTTCCATTGCCGATTGTCCCACTGCCCAACAAACCCGCTCCATTCCTGAACCGTAACGTTCACCTCTTCACCACCCACGCGAAACGCAACGTTCTGATCTCCACTTGCCGACGCAGCGAGCACGTACAAACGCTTCATCCCGCGCGGCACTGCGAGTTGCTGCCCACGCGGCACAACTGCATCCGCTCGATCCCCCGGCCCCAGATGAAATGCTACGCCGCCAAACGTCACAACGCGAGGCAACATCTCCGCCGGCAACGCATATCCTTCACCGTCGAATCCAGCCTTCATCCGTTCGCCATCACGGTCCGCGACCGCGCGATCGTACGGCAACTCGATCGGCTGCGATTGCGGCAGCAACAGTTCCGCCCGAGGCTTCGCTAACTTCACTGCAAACGTGCGCGGCTGAAATTTTCCCAGGCTCGTCACCAACTCGCCGCGCACGATCGTGGCCTTCCCAACCGGATGCTCCTGCCCGTTTACTTCACGCGCCGCAATCACCGGCCCCGGAAAACTGATGCGAACATCGGGCTGCTCGCGGCCATCGAGTTCGACGATCCGCACGATCACTTCATCACTATCTTCCGCCTTCTTGAGCGCCAGCACACGCACACGACTATTATTGATGCGCAGAATCGAAAAGGTCTTTCCGAGCCGGCCCGGATGTGTGGAACTCTCAAACGCGATCAGCGGCTGATTCAGCCGCTGCGCTTCCCAGTCAGTTTGGTCGCGACGCCAGTCACCACCATGCGACACCAGGCCATAAATGATCTCATGTCGTCCCCAGTCTTGCGACGACTGATCCGCATAACCCGCGTGTGGTCCAATTCCCGGCGTGCGCAACAGCGTCAATCGCAACGTCTTGTCATCGGGTTTGTCAGAACCGTACTTGCAATCGGTAAGGACGGTAACTCCAAACTTTCCGCTGCGATCCGTGAGATCGAACCACTGATGTGACGGCACTTCAAACTTTCGCTCATCGTTGTTGCCACGCTCAATCGTGCCGACATCCCAGTTGTAAGTCGCCTTATCGTTTGCGGCAGTGAGTGTAAACGTCGCCTTGAGGTTCGCGTTCGCGGTTTTCCAATCGATCACGTTGCCGAACTCGATGCGATTGCCCGTTGATAAACGCACGGTTTGTCGAAACTTCGAACCTTCCGTTTCGCGCACCACTTCCACCGCAACTCGCACCGGGCCGTTCTCAACCACGCGAATCTGCGCGGCGCCACTCACGTAAGCGCGTGGCGCTCGTTGTTGGTCGGTCCAATCCATGTTCCACGCAGGCCACTGCGCGGGCGTGTCGTTCTTAATGGCAAGCCGGATCGGCGCCTCGAGCAATTCACGATTGAGTATCTTGTCAAAGATACTCGCCACGTCTCCGTCGCGATTTAATGCGATTCGATACCGGCGATTTTCAAGCGACGACTCGCTAACTCTCAAGCTCGTGTCCTCGCCACCGGCGAGAGTTAAATTGGCTTTGTAGACGGCATACCCAACCGAAGGCACTCGCGCCAGAAACAAGATTCTCGTTGCGCCATTTTCTTTACCAATTATTTGGGTCGGCACAGGGTGTCCGGCCGGATCAAAGACTGCTATAGCCTCGTTCAGTCCTACCGGCAGCGACACCGTCGCCTCCACCACGTCTTCGCGCTCGATGTTCAGCGGATTGTAGACAACGATCGCACGCCCGTTCGCCTGCGTGTCCAAACCTTCAGCGATACCTTCAGTCGCGCTCGTCAGCACACCCGCAAACTGATTCATCGCGATCACATCGTCGTTCCAGGAAAAGTTAAACGCTCGCGGCGTTGCCGTACCCGGCAGGATATCGTGAAACTGCCCACCCATCACGAGCGTCCACGCGTTGTTCAAACGCTCCTGCGGATAAGTGCGACTGCCCAGCCACATCGCGCCGATCGACGCCTTCTCCGCGGCATCAGCGAGCAGCTCGTTCTTGCGATTCCAACGTTTTTGATAAGCCTCGGAAGTGATGGAACCGGCGGAGTGATCGGTCAACAACAGATCGCCTTCATAGCGCGGCAGTCCTTTGATCTGTTCGGGACGAATGTTGAGAAACATCTGTTCCGCGGTCGCGGAAACAATCTTCAATGGTCCATCGTTCTTTGCGACGATGTCATTCAACCTGCGCACCGAATCTTCAGGTGGCGAGCCGCCGGTGTCGCCGGTGCCGTAGTAGTGATAGTCAGTAAAAACACCGCTGACTTTCCCGTTCAGGTTTACGCGGCGCGGCCAATCAACCGGATTGTTTCGCGCACTCGGATCCGCGATCGTAGGACTTCTGCTGATGTCTTCTTTGATCTGACCGCCGTAACTTCCGGGATTCAGCGCCGCGATCACACCGCGACCGTCCGGACCTTGCCAGTAGCCGACGTTCCACGGAATTCCGCGCGGTGTTTCTTCGATCGAACCTGGACCACCGGCGCGCGCTGCGGAATTCCAGGTGAGCTTCTGCGTCGAAAATCCCTTGATGCCCGCATGCGCGAGTATGCTCGGCAACGAAGCGGGAAAACCAAAACAGTCCGGCAACATGTACTCAGCGCTCGTCTTGCCAAACTCACGTTGAAAGAACCGATTGCCGTAAAGGATTTGCCGGAAGATCGACTCCGCTGACGGCACGTTCACGTCACTCTCTTCCATCGACGAGCCTGCGGGAAACCAGCGACCGGCGGCTACGTACTGCTTCACGCGCGCAAAGTCCGCGGGCCAGTACTC
>DATDFT010000032.1:0-6161 GCA_036522475.1 Pyrinomonadaceae bacterium
CCGACACTCGTCTGCGGCTCGATTTTGACTGAGTTGATTGACGGAAAGACGATTGAAGAAGCGAGAAATCTGACGCGCGCCGACCTCGTCAACGCAGTCGGCGGTCTACCCTCAAGAAAACATCACGCTGCCGCACTCGCCATCGAAACACTGCACGCAGCGCTTGCAAATTAACGGCGAGGCGTTCCAACCACGCGTGGCCGATCCGCCGCGGGCTCGATCGTCTTGCGCTTGTGATACTCCGGCCCGCAGTACTTCTTCGGCTCAGTACCCAACACAAACGTCTTCGTTCGAATTATCGGACAACTCTCGACCGCGATCAGTCCGGTTGTCGGATCGATATCCAACGTGATCGTGCCTTCGAGTCCGGCGCCTGGTAACGACGGTGCTTTTCGAGTCGAAGGTGACGGCGACGGCATCGGTATCGGCTCGGGATTCACTTGCTCCATCGGCGGCGAGGGCTCGGGAAGTTCTAACGGTGTCGCCTCCTCGGCCGGCGTATCTGAAGCGTGGTTTGGACCAGTGCCTTCGATAAAAAACTCAACGCGCTTCTCAACATCCTCCGGTGCGCTCGGCTCGCCGGTCTTCGGATTGATCTCCTCCTGCTCGACACCGGCCGGCATCTCCCAATCACCTTGCCAGTCCGGATGCTGGTCCAACGCGACCTGCATGAAGTCCGCCCAGATCGGCAACGCTGAATTCGCGCCGGTCAGTCCGAGTTGCGAACCATCGTCGAAACCGACCCACACCGCACAGACGAGGTTCGGCGTGTAACCTGCAAACCAACCGTCACGAGAAGTGCCGGTCTTGCCGGCGAGCGGCATCTTCAAACCACGCGCGCGCACCTTCGCAGCGGTACCGCGGTTGATGACGTCCTTCATAAACGAAGTCATCACATAAGCGACTGCTGGTTTCAGCACCTCGTTCTTCTCGGGAACCGGCGCGGCGATCGTGACGCCATTGCCGGTCGTGATGCGATTGATCGCGATCGGACTCGTGCGAGTCCCGTAATTCGCAAAGGCTGTGTAAGCGGATGCGATCTGAAGCGGCGTTGCTTCACTCGTGCCAAGCGCCATCGCGGGATACGCGCGCGCCGGTTTCGGCAGTCCCGCTTTAGCAGCGAGATTCATCACTCGTCCGATCGTCACTTCCATCGCGACTTCAACCGTCACGACGTTGAGACTGTTGACCAACCCATCGCGTAAAGTAACGGGCGCGTGACTGTAACTCTCGCCAAAGTTTCCGGGTGAGTATTCCTGGTTATCGAAAGTGAACGTCTTCGGCTCGTCCATGTAAGTAGTAGCCGGCGTGATCACTCGTGGAATCGGATCGTACGCAGTGTTCAGCGCCGTCGCATAGACGAAAGGTTTGAAGACCGAACCGGGTTGCCGCAACGCATCAGTGGCGCGGTTCAACTGGCTCTTCGAATAATCGCGGCCGCCAATCATCGCGACGATCTCGCCAGTCTTCGCATTCATCGCCACCAGCGCCGCCTGCAACGTGCCGGGCTCAAAACGTTTCGACTGGATCTTATCGAGCGCCGTCATCTGCTTCGTCAACGCCGCGTATGCGGCGCGCTGGAGGTCCATGTCGATGGTGGTGTAGATGCGCAGATGTTCAGCCGAACCGTTTCCCGCGATCATGCTGTCGAGCTGGTTCTGAACGTAATCAGCGAAGTACGGCGCGTCTGAAACGTCGATGCGGCCTCGCGCCGGCACGACTTTAAGCGCCGTCGCTTTGGCCGTCGCTGCTTCCTGCGCCGTGATCGCACCGGCCTCGACCATCGAGTCGAGCACTTGATTACGACGCGCGGTCGCTGTGTCGATCTTCGTGTATGGGTTGTAGCGATTTGGACTGCGAATCAAGCCGGCAAGAAACGCCGATTCGCCGAGCGTCAGGTTTGTAACGTCTTTATTGAAATAAGCACTCGCCGCCTCGCCGAAGCCGTTGATCGAGAAGCCCGCCTGCTGGCCCATGTAAACCTGGTTGCAGTAGAGCTCGAAGATCTTCTCTTTACGCAGACGCGTTTCGAGAATGATGGACATGTAGGCTTCGCTGATCTTGCGCCGCCACGTCTGTTCAGGCGAAAGAAGGAGGTTTTTGACGAGTTGTTGCGTGATGCTGGAGCCACCCTGGCGTGCGAGCGGTGAGTTCGGATCCGAGTCGACGCGTCTCACAAGCGCGCGCAGGATACCGCGAATGTTCACACCGTAGTGTTCGAAGAAGGAGCGGTCTTCCGTGACTGTGATCGCCTTGACGAGGTGCGGCGGCAAGTCGCCAAAGCCGATAACTTTGCGTTTCGCACGCTCAGTGCCGGTAACGGAACTAATCAACTCCGGTTCGAGCCATGCGCGTTGCAACGAACCACGATTCTCGAGATCCGTTATCGAGCCGATTGACTTTCCCGAACCGCTGAATTGCACGCGAACGTTTTGAAACTGCTTCACACCATCGACACTCGAAGCACTGCTCGGCTCGATGTCGAGCGTGTTTCCATTGACGGTATAACGTCCGCGACTGTTGTCAGCCTGTTGAGTCTTCTCGACGTAACCCGCGCGCTTCAAAAAAGCGATCACGTCCGCTTCCGAGACCGATTCGTTGACGGTGAGTTGTTTCGGGGCCGCATAAATTCCGGCGGTGCGCGTGAAAACTTCACCTGCAAGCAGGTTGTCGATACGTCCTGAAAAGATCGTCCAGTAGTAGATCAGGATGCCGAGAACAATCGCGGTAACAAAGACGACAGGAATGATGACCGGCGCGCTAAACACGCGTCGTAGCAGCCGTCGCCAGAAACCCCGACCATTTTCAACGTAAGAAACCTGGCGTGGATCACGATTGCTGGGGCGGGGATAATTTTCTGGTGGATAACGGACTGGCATTCTTCAGATAGTACGTAACATTCCGCTTACGGTTCTGTCGACCTTCAGTTTGACAGGGCTGACCGCATTCGTTAACGTGGCTGCCCTCGCTGGTGACTTTGATGCCACTCGCCCGGGTATGAGTCTAACACCCCTTCCTCGTTTCCTTCTCCCCAATCGGGCTCGCATCCGCATCGTTTTGATTGCCGTTTTGGCCGCAATCGCGGTCGGAACGGTCGTATTTCACCTGCTGGAAGGCTGGTCTATACTTGATAGCCTTTACGTTACAGCCCAGACTGTGACTACAGTGGGCTTCGGCGATATAACGCCGCGGACAACGGCGGGCCGCGTCTTCGCGACCGTGTTCATGATGGTGGGCGTTGGCATCGTGCTTTATGCTTTAACCAGCATAGTGCAGTCGATTGTTCACTCGGAGCTATTCGCAAGGTATGGCCAGTCGAGAAAAATGAGCAAACTGCGAGACCATTTCATCATCTGCGGCGCCGGGCGAGTCGGATCGCATTTGATACGAAGCCTGCGAGCTGTAGATGGCATCTTTCTTGTGATCGAAAGCGATCAAACGAAGGTCGAGGCACTGATGGATGCCGGTATCGCAGTGCTCGTCAGAGATGCGACGCTCGAAGAGAGTTTGATCGAAGCAGGCGTACAACATGCGCGCGGTCTCGCCAGTTGTTTGCCCGATGATGCCGATAACGTTTACGTAGTTTTGACTGCTCGCGATCTGAATCCGAATATCCACATCGTCGCCAGGGCGGCTGAAGAAGCGGCTGAAAGTAAGCTGATTCGCGCGGGCGCAAATCGCGTGGTGGCGCCGACGATAATCGGCGGACATCGAATGGCAATGGCGTTAACGAAGCCTGCCGTTGGAGACTTTCTCGACTCGATCACAGCTAACCATCTCGAGCTCGGATTCGAGCAACTCGAAGTGGATTCGATCTCCTCGCTAGTCGATCGCAAACTGAGTGAAACGGTGATCAGGTCCGAGTTGAACATCGTTGTCGTCAGCATCAGACGGTACAACGGTGAGATCATTTTCAATCCAAGCGGCGAAACGAAGATTGAAGCGGGCGATATGCTGATCGCTATCGGCAACGCAGACTCGTTAGCCCGGTTGAATGCTCTTGCGCGCGGTCGCGCGACACAACAGGCGGCTATTGAGACTTAACGAGATGAAGACTCTGGTGACTGGTGGCAGCGGATATTTAGGAACGTTCGTCCGAAACTTCTTTGCAGCCGACGATTTTTCCCGCCGTTCGGGTTTCGATGTGCGCGACGAGCAGGCAGTCGAGCGAGTGGCGGACTATGACGTGGTGATCCACCTTGCCGCACACTTTGATAAAAGTCCCGAAGGAGCGAGCGAGTGCTTTCGCACGAACGCGACCGGCACCGCGAATGTCCTGCGCAACATGAAACCGGGCGCGGTTTTTATTTACGCGTCCACCAAAGACGTTTATGGCAGCCATGCCGAGGGCCTGGAATTCGTCGACGAAAAAACCAGCACGGACTATAACGGGCAGTCAGCGTTTGAATGGTCCAAGCTGATTGGCGAGCGCTACGTTGAGTATTACGCACACGTACGAAATCTGCGCGCGTGCATCTTCCGTCTTTCGACCATCTTTGCGCGACCGTCTGAAGACAACGTGCCGGGCATCGTCACGCACTACGTTGAGTCAGTGAAGCATCGAGTGCCGATTCGACTGCCGGCGGGTGTCGATCCGGTGCGTGATATTTTGTACGTCGACGACCTCTCGCGCGCGTGCCGTTCGTTTATCAACTCGACGGTTCAGTTTGGACTCTACAACGTCGGCGGCGGGCGACTGAACGCGGTTAGCCTCCGTGACCTGTTGAAACAAATCGGAACAATCATCGACATCGAGCCTGTGATTCAGGATGATCCGGCGATGCCGGTGCCCGTGCCTCTGCGTTATATTTCGGACACGAAGCGTATCGAGAAGGAGTTGGACTGGCGGCCGCAGATCGCTGTCGATCATGGTGTGCGGGTAATCATCTAGGAAGTTTTATTGGAATGAGCAACGTGGCGGCTGAGAGTATTAAGCGAGTTGTCGTGCGAGGTACGAATTGGGTCGGCGACTCTCTGATGACGATACCGGCGCTGCGTGCGCTGAGGCGTGTCTTGCCGGATGCGCACATCACGCTCGTCATTCGTCCGGGAACAAAAGGCATCTTCTCCGAGGCGGATTTCATTGACGAAATCCTCGTCTACGATCGGAAGAATGCGTTCTCTATCGTCGCGCAGGCGCGTGAATGGAAGCGCAGGAAGTTTGATCTGGCCGTGCTGTTTCAGAATGCTTTTGAAGCTGCGTTGATTCCGTTTCTTGCAGGCGTGCCGCTGCGACTCGGGTACGCGACTGAGTCGCGACAGGCGCTACTGACACATCCGCTGCCGCTGCCTCAGTGGCGTCACGACCGGCATGAAGTCTTTTATTACTTGTACCTCGTCACAGCGCTCGAGCAGATGTTGTTTGGCCGTAGCATAATCTGCGAAGCCGAACCGGATGCGAGCATACAGATCTCGGAAGCGAGAAAAGCGCAGACGGCGGAGTTGCTGCGTGCGTACGGTGTGAGCGAGGAGGACGCGGTCGTCGCGATCTGTCCAGGATCGATTAACAGCCGCGCGAAGCGATGGCCGGCGGAGTCTTATGCTTTGTTGGCGGATCGATTGATTGAGAGTAAGCGACGCGTGCTGTTCATCGGGTCGAAGGATGAGACTGACGTCTCCGAACAGGTAACTCGCCGCATGCGACAGAAGCCGATTGTGCTCACTGGTAAAACTACTCTCGACCAGATCACAGCCGTACTCGATCGCGCAGATCTGATCGTGACCAACGATACGGGTCCGGCTCATATCGGCGCTGCCCTGGGTCGTCCGACGATAGTGATCTTTGGTCCGACAAATCCGTTAACAACACGCCCATTTGCGCCCGAGGCAGTGATCCTGCGCCATCCGCCGGACTGCGCGCCGTGCATGCTGCGCGACTGTCCGATCGATCATCGTTGCATGACTGCGATCACAGTCGATGAAGTGTTCGAACAATCGCATGCGTTGTTGAAGCGCGGCAGTTTTGCGAAAACAGTGAGGAGTTTGTGCGACTCTGTCGCCTGAGCAAAAATGAAGCGACTAGCGGTTTTCATCGATCGGGATGGAACGATTTCAGAGGAGGTTGGTTACGTTAACCATCCGTCGCGCTTTCGACTGTTTCCGTATTCTTCGGAAGCGATCAGGATTTTGAATAACAATGAGTGGCTGGCGATTCTCGTGAC
>DATDFT010000033.1:0-40870 GCA_036522475.1 Pyrinomonadaceae bacterium
GGCAATCCCATTCGTCGCACTAACTCCTTGAAACGGGGATCACTGCGCAAACCGTCAAACTCAAACGCGCCGCTAAGCTTTGTCAGTCGAAAGTCGCGTTCCTCGTAACCTTTTTCCAACCAGCGTATCGCTTCATCTTTACGATCTGCCTTCACATAAAAACTCGCGATCACAAAAGCCGGAAACTTGCGGGTCAGAGCTTTCTCCACCAACTGCTCGAGGTTGAACTGCACGTACGCCTTCCAACCTGATTTCTTGTAAACGTCGGTTGCTTTATCCATCGTTCCCGCCGCCACCGGGTCGAGTTGTGACGCGGCGGCATACTCCTTCACCGCTTCGTCATATGAACCCTTGGCTTCGTATGCGCGGGCGAGAAAAAAATGTCCAGTAGGAAAGTTCGGATCCAATTCGAGAGTCTTCTGATACTGCTGAATTGCTTCGTCGAACTTTCGTTGGTCGGCGAGAACATCTCCATAGGTGCGGTTTATGATCAAAGACATTGGATCCAGTTCGAGAGCGCGACGAATCTCAGAGAGCGCTTCATCGTTCCGTCTCAGAGCGCAAAGATGCTCAGCTAACCACTGGTGCGCCGATGCATAGTTCGGATTGAGCTCGATAGCGCGACGATACTCTCGCTCCGCAGTGACAAAGTCGTAATCGTAATACTCAGTGATCTGACCAAGCGACGCATGAGCTTCCGCCAGGTTGTCGTCGAGGGCGAGTGCCTTCAGCGCCGCTTCCTTTGCTTTCGGCATTACGTCGCGTGCGGGCTCGTTTGTGTAGACTGCGATCAAAGCATAAGTGTCGGCAAGACCGGTGTAAGCGAGCGCGTAGTTTGGATCTTTCTCGATCGCCTGCTCAAAGAACGGCACCGCTCGATGTAAATCCGGCCCGGTACGTTTGTTCCAGTAGAAACGGCCTTTTAGATAAAGCTGAAACGCATCAGCATTGACTGTGTACTGCTTGTCCATGCGCGACTGCTCGACGCCCGAGAGTGTCGGTCGCAGGTTGTTAGTGATCTCGCGCGCGATCTCGCGTTGCACTGAGAGCATGTCGGCGAGCTGGCGTTCGTATTTGTCGCCCCAGAGTTGTTTGTTGTCGCGGATGTCGATCAGTTCGGCACTGATCAGCATCTTGTCGCCACGATGCTGCAAACGGCCGGTCAACACCGCGCGGACGCCCAGCTCTTTGCCCACCGCAATGGGATCGGTTTCCCTCCCTTTGTAATGAAACACGGAACTGCGCGCGATCACTTTCAAGTTTGGCAGTTGCGTAAGGTTGTTGATGATGCTCTCGGTTAATCCATCGGAGATCCATTCCGAGCTTGGATCCTTGTCCTCATTCATGAACGGGATCACAGCGATCGATTCGACGGCGACCTCCGTCTCTTGCGCATGTTGATAGGAGCGAAACCCGACGACGGCAGCTATCGCGACAATCAATAGCACCGCTGTTCCGATAAGCGCGGCGGTTTTGTGCTGCTTGATCTCGTTAATAATGAACTCGGCGCTCGAAGCCCGCGTTGAAGCTGAGGCCGGCGACTCCGCAGTGCGCGGCTGCGACTGAACGCGCGTCGACTCCGACATCAAAACAGTTCGAGCTTCAGCGCTTGACGACGACAGAGGCGGCACAGTCGTATCGATGCCGCGTTCCTGCAACTCGCGCCGGACTTCTTTCAACTCGATCGCGACGTCCTTGATGTTCTGGTAACGCTGGTCCGGATCTTTCGCAAGACAACGCCGCACGATACGTTGCAAATCGGCGGGCGCGCCTGGATTGTAAGTGGACAGCGACGCGACCGGCTCGCGAATGATCTTGTTGAGAACGTCGATCTGGTCCTGTCCGGAAAAAGCTTTTCGGCCGGTGATGGCTTCAAAGAGAATGCAACCAAACGAGAAGATGTCGGAACGATGGTCGATCTCCTTCGTCTTGCCTTGCGCCTGTTCGGGCGACATGTAACCGAGCGTTCCGAGAATCAATCCCGGCGTTGAGTGCTGTTGCAGGATCGTTGGACCTTCACTGTCTGAATTCGCCGGCGCTTCGATGAGCTTGGCCAACCCGAAGTCGAGGATCTTCGCGTGACCATCGGAAGTGATCATGATGTTGTCGGGCTTGAGGTCGCGATGAACGATGCCTGCGTCGTGCGCCTTCGCGAGTCCTTCTGCAACGTGTTGCATGACGCGCAGGAGCTTCGACAGATCTTCGTCTTCGTTGTGAATCTTGTTGCGCAAGGTCGCGCCGTCAACGTACTCCATCGCGATGAAGTTGATGCCGTTTGCTTCTCCGACTTCGTAGATGTGCGCGATGTTTGGATGGTTCAACGACGCAGCCGCAGTCGCCTCCTGTTTGAAGCGGCGCATACGGTCCTGATTCGAGGCGAGATCGGTGGGCAGGACTTTCAACGCCACTTTGCGATTCAGGCTCGTGTCCTGCGCCAGATAGACTTCACCCATGCCGCCGGCGCCGAGCAGTGAGCGAATCTGGTAGCGTCCGAGTTGGGTTTGGGGAGGAAGAGTCATGCAGACGAATAGGTCTTACAGGTATCGATAACACCTATAAGACCTATTCAAGGTTTTTGCAAACTTTACGACGCGCTCTTCGCGGCCGTATCGGTTTGAGCAGCGGGTTTGTTTGGCTGCGGAGTGATTCGCAGGTACGGCTTCGGTGCTCTCCAACCGCCCGGGAACTTCTCCTTCGCCTGCTCGTCAGAGACCGAGTTCACGATAATCACGTCGTCGCCGTCCTTCCAATTGACCGGAGTCGCAACGCTGTACTTCGCGGTCAGTTGCAGTGAATCGATGACGCGCAGTATCTCGTCGAAGTTGCGTCCGGTGCTGGCGGGATAAGTGATCATCAGTTTGACTTTTTTGTCGGGACCGATGACGTACACTGAGCGGACTGTGAATACGTCGCTGATCTCTGGGTGGATCATGTCGTACAGTTCCGAAATCTTGTGATCCGGGTCCGCGATCACGGGGAAGTTCAGCGCGGTTCCCTGGGTCTCTTTGATGTCCTCAGCCCAGCGTTTGTGTGAATCAGTCGGATCGACACTAAGGCCAATCACTTTTACGCCGCGCTTTTCGAAATCGGGTTTGCAGCGCGCCACGTAGCCAAGCTCAGTGGTACAGACCGGAGTGAAATCTTTTGGGTGAGAGAACAGCACTGCCCAACTATCGCCAATCCATTCGTGGAAGCTAATTGGGCCTTCAGTTGTGTCTGCTGTGAAATCGGGTGCTACATCGCCAAGTCGTAGGGCCATTTGTATCTCCTTATGCTTTGAAAAACCGATTCCCGGGTCACTGGAACCGAGAAATTAGGTATGCGTATTCGGTTGTCTTTGACGCCACTTTTACAACTAAAGCATGCGGCAAGTCAAACCGCGGCGGCGGGCGTGCTATTCTCGTCTGCAATAAGACTCATAGGACCTAAACGACCTATTATGAAACTCGCACTTAACGGCGCTACGACCATGCGGGCTGACCTTGCGACTGATTTGCAGGCAGCCAAATCCGCGGGCTTTGAATACCTGGAAATCTGGGCCGCCAAGCTACGCCGCTTTCTCGAGGAACGTTCAGCGCAAGAGCTCAGAGATCTCTTCTCCGAATCGGGCCTGTCGCCACTCAGCATCAACTCAATCGAACACATCACGTTTCGCGACGCGCAGGCATACGACGGAATCAAGCGTGAATGCGACGAGCTGAGCGCGATTGCGGCTGCGATTGGGTGTCCGTGCATAGTCGTCGTGCCCGGCCGGTTGCGGGAGGGTGGCGCGTCACATGAAAACGTAATCGCTGAGTCGATCAAAGTTTTAAACGAGCTCTGCGACATCTCGGCGGCACACGACGTCGCGCTTGCGTTCGAATTTCTGGGCCAAACTGATTGCAGCGTTCCGACACTCGATCTCGCGGCCGAGATCGTCCACGAAGTGAATCGAAAAGATCTCGGTCTCGTAATCGATAGCTTTCACTTCTACGCCGGCAACTCCACGTTCGAGATGATCGAAGCACTCGACCCAGAAATGATCCGGATCTTTCACATCAACGACGCTGAAGATCTGCCGCGCGAGCAGTTGGAAGATCGACACCGTTTGTTGCCTGGTCTCGGTATTTTGCCGCTCGGCGGGATGTTGTCGGCATTCAAAAAGATCGGCTACGACAGGGTCGCGAGCGTCGAGATCTTCCGCCCCGAGTACTGGGAACGAGATCCTTTTACACTTGCGCGCGAAGCTCGTGAAGCAACGGAGCACGTGCTGTCGAAAGGCTAGAGCGAATGGCGAAACTGAACATCGGAATTATGGGCGCCGGATTCATTGCGCGAGTTCACGCGGGCGTCCTGGCTTGTGACGAGCGTGTTCAACTCACGGCAATCTACGACGTCGTACCCGAGGCAGCGGAACGTCTTGCCACTTCGTATAACGCGACTGCTGTTGCCACGACGCTTGAATTACTCGAGAGATCCGATGCCGTTTACATCACAACGCCCAACACGCAACACGTCTCGTTAGCGATGGCCGCGATCGAGACCGGCAAGCACGTCTTCTGCGAAAAGCCGATGGCGACCAACGCCGCGGACGCGGAAAGTGTGTTTGAAAAAGCGAATGAAGGACCAGGCGTTTTTCAGGTCGGCCATAATCGACGCTTCGCGCCGGTGTATGCGTCGTTGAGGAAGATGCTCTCCGAGACGTACAAGCCACATTCCGCGCACGTCAAGATGAATCGCGGCGAGCTACTCAAACCTGAGTGGACGGGGGATACGGAGATCACCGGCGGGTTTCTGTACGAGACGCCGATTCACATGTTTGACATGATGCGATTCCTGTTTGGTGAAGTGGAGAGTTTGCACGCGATTGGATCGACGCATGAGTACAAAGAGGTCGATGATTTTTCGGTGTTGTTGAAGTTTGCGAACGGGATGCACGCGACGCTCGCGACCGCGGCGGATGCGAGTTGGTTGTTTCCGTTTGAACGAGTTGAAGTGTTTTGTCATCACGCGACGCTCCTCACGCGCGAGATGGAGAGTCTTACATGCAGCAGCAATCTTGAAGGACACTTCACGGTGCAGACAATGCACCAGCTTCCGCACGAAGAACGTTGGGGCTACGTCCAGGAAGACCGCGCGTTCATTGACTCGATCGTGAACAACTCACCGCCGCTGGTCACCGCCCTCGACGGTCTCATGGCCGTGCGAATCGCAGATGCGGTGTACGAATCGGTGCGCACAAACGGGCCGGTCGCCATCAAGCAACAGGTCCTTTAGGACATACAGGCCTATTTTGTTAAGATTTCTTCACCCGGCAAGCCCCCCTCGAATTCACGTTGTCCCAGGGCGTTGCCATGTCTACAGAGGTCACTTCGCGACGAAAACCAGAGCCGAGCGTTCGCCCTGTAGAACTGCACGGCGATCTTTACCGAGAGATCTTCTCCCACTCAAAAGAAGCAATCGCGATCATCGATCCGGACGGTCTGTACCTGCAACAAAACGGCGCGCACTTCACCATGCTCGGTTACGCCGACCACGATCTCGAAGGTGAAACGCCCGCAATCTATCTCGGTGAAAAAACTTTTCAGCAGATCTTTAAACAACTCGTCGCCTCGGGCGACTACACCGGCGAGCACGTCTGTCGCACGAAAAACGGTGACGAACGAACCATCGACGTTTCTCTATTCACCATGCGCAGCGGACTCGGCGAACCGCAATGCTACGTCAGCATCATGCGCGACATCACTGCGCGTAAAAAGACCGAAAAGGAGTTGGCCCAACTCCTCGTTCGCGAACGCGCCGCACGTACGGATGCGGAAAAAGCGAACCGCTTGAAAGATGAGTTTCTCGCCACACTCTCACACGAGCTGCGCACACCGCTGAATGCAGTGATCGGCTGGGCGCGCATCCTGAAATCCGGCCGTCTCGACGCGGAAAGCTGCGCTCACGCAATCGAGGTGATCGAAAGAAACGCATGGGCGCAGAAACAGATCATCGAAGACATCCTCGACGTCTCGCGCGTGATCACCGGCAAGCTTCAGCTTCACCTTGGACCAGTTGATTTAGTCTGCGTTGTTAACGCCGCGCTCGATGCAGTGCGACCCGCACTCGAAGCAAAAGAGATCAAGATCGAAACGCATTTCCAGCCTGGTCTGAAGATCATCGCCGGCGACGCAGATCGCTTGCAGCAAGTGGTGTGGAACCTGCTCTCGAACGCTTCGAAGTTCACGCCTCCCGGCGGAGTCGTTGGTGTGCGCGTCACGCACGGCAATGTCTACGCAGAGATCGTCGTGAGCGATACCGGACCGGGCATCGCACCGGAATTTCTGCCCCACATGTTCGAACGTTTTCGACAGGCGGACGGGTCGACCACTCGTACCCATGGCGGACTCGGCCTCGGACTCGCGATCGTACGCCACCTCGTCGAGCTGCACGGCGGGCTGATCTCGGCAGAGAACGTCCGCTCCGGCACGGGCGCAGTCTTCACTGTCAGACTTCCGCTGCCCAGCACGGAGCTCAATCGTGAGAGCCTGCCGCCGGCAACTCAGGTCACAGAGGTAACACAAGTCGATCTCGCAAACGTGCGAATCCTGGTAGTGGAAGATGAGTTGGACGCGCTCGACCTGCTGAGGATCGATCTGACCGCGCACGGTGCGAAGGTGCAGGGCGCTACGTCAGCCGCAGAGGCACTCGACCTGCTGCGCGCGCATGAGTTTGACCTGTTGATTAGCGACATCGGATTGGCCGACATCGACGGCTACAACCTGATCAAGCAGGTGCGAACTAATGAAGGCGAACAAGGCAAGCACATTCCGGCAATCGCGCTGACAGCATACGCACGCACTCAGGATCGAATCCGGGCCATCACCGCCGGTTACAACACGCACGTCGCCAAACCCGTCGAGATCAGGGAGCTCGTAACGGTAGTGAAATGCCTGACCGGCCGAATCGGATAGACGAATCTCCAGCCACAGATATAATAGCGGCCCATGTTAACTCGTTGCTTCTGGGCCACCACGCCGTTATCGATTGCCTATCACGACGAAGAGTGGGGCGTGCCGGTTCACGACGACACGCGTCTGTTCGAGTTTCTGATTCTCGAAGGCGCACAGGCGGGACTCAGTTGGGAGACGATCCTGCGCAAACGCGAGAACTATCGCGCGGCGTTCGATGGTTTCAATCCGAAGAAAGTCGCGAAGTACGACGATCACAAGATCGCGGCCCTGCTGCAAGACCCAAGCATCATCCGCAATCGTCTGAAGATTAACTCCGCCGTCACGAACGCGATCGCGTTTCTCGAAGTGCAACGCGAATTCGGAAGTTTCGCAGACTACGTCTGGAGATTTGTGAACGGCAAGCCACTGAAGCGAAAGCCCGGCGAACCGTTGGCGGCCCGCACGGAGATCTCAGACGCGCTCAGTAAAGACCTGCTCAAACGCGGCTTTAAATTCGTCGGCTCGACAATCTGTTATTCTTTTATGCAAGCTGTCGGCCTGGTCAACGATCACGATTCGAAGTGCTATCGCTACCGTCAGATCAAATAAACGGAGGTCCAATTTGCGATTAAGACTCGTTCCCCTAAGCGCCATCGTTCTGCTAACAATTTCGATCCACGCCCTCGCGCAAAATCCGCAAGCCGCGCTGGCAACACTCCCGGAAGCGGACACGCTGATCTACATCAGCCCGCAACGTATTCTCAACGAAGCCGCGCCACGCGTGATGGATCCGGCTGAGCTGGCGAAGATGCGCGGAGCCTTCGCGGAACTGAAGAAAGGCGCCGGCATAGATCCGTCGTCTGTTGAATATCTCGTGATGGCGGTGCGCTTCAACAAGCCTGCGAGCGATCTGAGTTTTGTTGCGCCGGATGTGATGGTGGTCCTCGGCGGCGACTTTAGTTCCGACTCGCTGCTGACGCTCGGACAACTTTATCTCCAGGACAAGTTGCGAGTTGAGAAGTACGGATCGAAATCGATCACGTTGATGAAGGTCGATCCGATCGCTGAACAAGCTGAAAAGAATCCGATACTCAAACCGTTCAGCGAGGTTGGCGTGGTTCCGTTGACTTCAAACTCCCTTGCGATCGGTAACGTGCGTTATCTCAAGTCTGCGATCGATGCGGTTGACGGCAACGGGCGCATCAGCTCCGCGTCACTCGAGTCGTTGTTGCGCGATCCCAACGCGCTCATCTCCGCGTCAGGCGCGCCGCTCGCTTCGTTTGCGAAGAGCTTCGGCATGATGGGACTCGAGAATACCTCGCGCGAGTCGCGCTGTGATACGCACTTTGGCAACTTCTATGCTGCCGTTACCATGAACGGCTCCAACTTCAGCCTGCGCGGCGCGATGAACGCCGACAATCCCGACACTGCGAAGATTATCCAGGGCCTGATTTGGGGATTGATGCAACAGGGCATCGATGCAGTGCCTGACAAAGACGCGCAGACAATGTTGAAGGCGCTCAAGATGTCGGCGAAGGAAAACGAGATCGTTGTCGAAGCCGACGTTCCGGACAAGGTCGTTGCCGAGATGTTGAAGTCTGCGACCACACCCAAAGCGTCGAAACCAGCAGTAACAGCCCCCGCGACTAAACCCGCTCCGCGCCGGCCAGTGCGAAAGAAACGAACGCATTGAAGTAAAAATTGAAGGAGAGAATCGAACCGATGCAAAAATCACTCAGCTTGTCCCTGTTCGCGTTTTTATTATTGGTCCTGGTCTCATTTCTGGTAGTGAACTCTATCGACGTTACGGTTGCGTCGTCCGTGCAAAACGCGAACAGTTCCGTCCAAAACGCGAACCGTTCGACCAACAGGAATCAGAACGACTCGCGATCGATTTCGGCGGGTCAACAACCGGACTTCTCGCACAACACGTGGGAACTTCCGGAGGATGCGGATAAGACGAAGAACCCTGTGACGGCCTCGGCGGAGTCGATTGAAAAAGGAAAGGCACTTTACCTCGACCCTAATAAAGGCAACTGCGTCTTCTGTCACGGCGAAACTGGCGCCGGTAACGAAGCGAACATGCCGCGCTTGCGTCGCAAGCCGGCCGACCTCACCAACAAGGAACGGATGAGCGCACAGACTGACGGCGAGCTCTTCTGGAAGATCACAAAAGGCATCACGGGCATCATGCCCGGCCGCGAGAAGAAAATGACCGAAGAGGAACGCTGGCACGTGGTGAACTACGTCCGCACGCTAGCGAAAGACAAGCAATAAGAATATTTCACTAAAAGAATCGCTCCGCGTACTTTCGAATTTCCTTGAGCGAGGATTCAGCGAGGAGGCGGAAGACCTTCACTTCGCAACCCGCGGGAATGCTCGGCGCCATCAGTGAATCCGTAATCACGAACGCCGCCGAACGCAATCCCTTCTCCCAGTTGCGTTCGCGTGCGTCGCGAAAACTCAGCGCGTCGGCATCAAGCCCCGCCGCCACGAGCATCGTCCTGCCCCAGCGCAAAAACTCGGGCCACCGCGACACGATCGCAACCAGCGCGTCGGGCGAAGGTCTCGTTTGGCCACGCATCCTCTCCACCACCGACGCCGAGTGAAGCACGAGTAGATCAGTCTCGGGTTTGACTCGATCCACGAACTCATCCATGTGACCATACAGGACGAGGGGCGCTGCTCCCGTCATCTTTCCATCGAGTTCACCAGGACCGATACCTTTCACTTTCACGTTCGTCACCGAAGAGATCTCGGCTATGAGAATCTCGCGCAGTTCCGGATCCGCTTCGAGTAAAAGAAAGTGGTCGGGCCGCTGCACTGAGAAGGAGCGCTGTATTCCCGCCTGAATCTCCGCGAGCGAGTAACCCTCTTCCCGCAGATTTTTGAAGAAGCGCGCGATGAGTTGATCGAGCGCCATGCCCTGCTCGATTGTCTCGTCGTTGCGCGGACGAACGTAAACACCGCTGCCTTTGCGAAACTCGACCCAACCGCGTCGCGCGAGTTCGCGATACGCGGCGCTCACTGTGTTTGCGTGAATGTGGTAACGTCGCGCCAGGTCGCGCGTGCTTGGCAGCCGCTCGGAGATCTTCAGGTCGTTGCTCACAATCCCGAGCACGATCTGCGTCACGAGTTGCTCGCGAATCGGAACTTCGCTGCTTTTAGAAATCCAGAGGCGCATCGTGGATTTGACAGGATTTCAAGACTCACCGGATTATAAGGTATCAATGGATAACGGAGTACCATCATATTGCGCGCTCTTGGGCCAGGGACTGCTCGAAAGTCGCGTCGCCGAGCTCGAGAAGCTGCTCGAGCGCTGCACGGTCTGCCCGCGCGACTGTCTGAACAATCGTCTCAACAACGAGGTCGCGGCGTGCTACTCAGGCCGTCTGCCGATCGTCTCTTCGTACACGGCGCACTTCGGCGAGGAGCCGCCGCTGGTCGGAACAAAAGGCGCCGGCAACGTCTTCTTCGGCAACTGCAACCTGCGCTGTGTGTATTGCCAGAACTACCAGATCTCGCAAAGGCACAAAGAAGAGATCAAAAACGAAGTGACTCATGAGCGTCTTGCGGAAATGCTTCTGGAGCTCCAGGCGCGTGGCTGTCACAACATCAACTTCGTTTCGCCGACGCATTTCGCGCCGCAGATGGCGCGCTCGATTTTGCTCGCCGCGCAACAAGGATTGCGGGTGCCGATCGTCTACAACACCAATGCGTACGACGCTGTGAGCGTGCTGCGCTTGCTGGACGGCATCGTTGATATTTATCTGCCGGATTTGAAGTACGCTGGTAACGAGTCGGGATACCTGTATTCGAAGGTGAGCGGCTACAAAGAATTCTCGCGCGCCGCGCTTCGTGAGATGTTCCGGCAAACGGGCGATGAGCTTGTGTTTGATGAGAGTGGGTTGTTGAAGCGCGGACTGGTGGTGCGTCTGCTCGTGTTGCCGAACGACATCGGAAGTGTGAATGAATCGATTGAATGGATCCGCGACGAGTTGAGTCCTCGCGTTGCGATCTCGCTGATGGCGCAGTATTACCCGACGCATCAGGCGGCATCGAACAAACGTTACGTGCTGCTTTCGCGAAGGATTCGAGAGACTGAGTGGCTCAAAGCCACAGCCGCGCTCGATGAGTTGGGAATGAGTGAAGGCTGGATGCAGGAGTTTGACGGCGCTGCTTATTACTACCGACCCGATTTTACTGACGCCGACCGTCCGTTTCGAGATATCAGAGATTTTGAGCCGCAGATTAACCCAGATTAACGCAAATCAGCGTTCGTATCTGACAGCGGGACTACCAGCCGGATAGAAAACACCTAACAACCGCAACTCACCCGTGCCTGTGTTCTCGACGCAATGAACCTGTCGCCGCGGAAGGTAGATGCAAGAGCCTGGTCCGATCGGCGTGTTACTCTCGCCGGCCCACATCCTTCCCTCACCGCGCAGGATAAAGAGCACTTCTTCGTACTCGTGAAAATGATCGGGCGCACGTCCCGGCGGGATCGATCCGACAAATTGAGTCACTTGCTCGCTGCCAATTTCCTCATCAACCAATACTCGATACCAGCGATCCGCAGTCGGCAACGCCCTGCGATCCGAGAGTTTCACAATCGGAGGCGCCACTTGCGCGCGAGGACTCGCCGGTGGCGCCGGAGTTTGCGAACTCACGATGCGAACAACGTCCGGTCCGGGATTCTCGACACTCAAAGGCAGTCCGGGTCGAACGTAAATGCCCGTCTCTGGTCCAACCTGGTACGCATTACCATCGATAACGACAGTGCAATTGCCATCCAAAACGTACAAAACCTCGTCGCTCGCAACGTTACAAAGCACCGGCGACACACCCGGCTCAAATTCGAGTATCCGCAGCGAGATCGCATCCGCGCCCGTCGACTTATCAATGCGGTTCCAGATCTTCAGCGACCCGAGAACTTCAGGCTCACCGTCATGCATTTTCGAAACTCGGCAATCGTGCATGCTGGGATTATAAGGCCTATGTTAAGATTGCCCGCATCTCCCCGATCTTCCAGAAGGTAAATGCCATGAAAAGACTACTCACTTTGACCCTGGCGCTGGGGCTGTTTTCTTTTTCGGTGCTCGCACAAGAACAGCAACCAACACCCACGCAAACGCCCTCCGCCGAAGACCAGGAAAAGGAAAAAGCGGAACGAGAAAAGAACGCTTACCGCCTGCTGGACCAGGTTATCGACGAAGCCCAGTCGCTGCACCTCGCGGAGAATCGCGTTCGTATACAGATCAACGCCGCCGACATGCTCTGGGACCAGAACCAGGCGCGCGCCCGGTCACTCTTTTCGATGGCGGCCGAGAGCGTCGCTGAGTTAGCTCGCACTCAAACAACCGATGTCACTCGTCGTCCGGTTCCATACGGCTCCGGCCCACCGAATCTTCGCTCGTTTCAGTTGCGACAGGACTTGGTGCTGACCGCGGCGCGTCATGATGCGGCGCTCGCGTATCAATTGCTCGCGGCCACTAAACCTCCGACGCCACCGCAAACTACCGATGATCTGCGTGGGAACCGATCTCCACTCACTTCAGATGACGGCCTGGAGCAGGCCTTACTCGGCCGCGTTGCGGCTCTCGATCCGAAACTGGCGGCTCAGAATGCGGAACTGATGTTGGACAAAGGCCAGTTTCCCTACACCGTGCCGCAAGTGATTAGTCAGTTAGAACGCCAGGACCCGGACGCCGCTGCAAAGCTGGCGGACAAAGTGGTCAAGCGACTGCAATCGACAAATCTTCTGTCTAACTCCGGGGCCGGAATTCTTGCGCAAACAATGCTCATGGGTGGTCCACGAGCAGCAGGTGCAACTGCCGATTCATCATCCCAACAACCATCACAACGGCTACAATCACCGCGAGGAATGCCGGCGGTTCTCAGTCAGAGCGCTTACGTCGATCTGCTGTCTACGGCTATCGATGCGGCGCTGAAAGCTACGCCCCAAGCGCAAAACATTCAGCGTGGACCACGCGGCGGCATGGCAGGCACAGCACCACAACCACCGACTGACGCGCAACAGGAACAGATGAACGCGCGCCGTCTGCTCGGGGGATTGCAGCAAGTGCTGCCGATGATCGATCAGTTTCTGCCGTCCAAAGCTTCGCAGGTGCGCCAGAAAATGACGGAAATCGGAATGCAGCCAAATCAGGGAATGAACGTGGTGCAACTCTTGAGCGGGCAGAATGAACCAACCATCGACGCGCTCGTCCAGGCCGCTTCCACAGCGCCGCAGCAGATGCAAACGCGTCTCTACCAACAGGCTGCGTACAAGGCGTTGGACGAAGGCGACACCGATCGCGCGCGGCAGATTGCGACCGATCACTTGCAGAGCAGTATTCGCGACGCGGTGATGAAGCGCATCGATTTTCGCGAGATGTCGAAAAAGGCTGAGACGGCTCGCATCGAAGATGTGAGGCAAGCTGCGGCGCGACTACAGTCAGACAACGAAAAACTCGATCTGTTGTTACAAGTCGCAAACGACACGCAAACGAGCAATCCGAAGCTGGCGCTTCAGGTGCTGGAAGACGCGCGACAACTAACCAATCATCGTGCGACTGGTTACGATAACTTCGAGCAGCAACTCAAGGTCGCGCACGCATTCGCGACTGTCGATCCGGCGCGCAGTTTTGAAGTGATGGACCCCGGCATCAGTCAATTAAACGAGTTGCTCTCTGCCGCGGCAGTGTTGAGCGGTTTTGAGATCAACATGTTTCGCGACGGAGAGATGACGATCATGAACGGCAACGGTTTGACCTCAACGATCAGCAGATACGGTCAGGAACTGGCACTGCTCGCAAAAAGTGACTTTGAACGTACCGAAGCAATTTCCGGAAGATTTCAGTTTCCGGAAGCGCGCATCATGGTGCGCATGGCGATCGTGCAGGGGCTGCTCGGCACGAAACCTGCTACTGGCAATAACACCTTTTTTGGAAACAGAGGAGGAGTAGTGATTCGCCAGGAGTAGGGTCTCGAGTTTGAAATCTTCGCATCTGTTATTCGTTCTTAGTTTCTCCGGGTGGGTACTGCGCTTTTTCCGCCGTCTCGGCGTGCTTGGTCTCCTGATGCTGAGCGCGCTCGACTCGTCGTTCTTAGTCCTTCCTTTTGGAAACGACCTGCTGCTGATCGCTCTGGTCAGTCATAATCGAAACAGCCTGATCTGGATTGCGTACGTAATCGTGTCGGCAATCGGATCGGTGATCGGCGTTCTCGTTGTTGACTTGCTGATGCGCAAGGCAGGCGAGAAGGGATTGGAGCGTTTTGTCAGTCCGCAACGACTGGAAAAGCTGAAGGCGAAGCTCGAAAACAAAGCCGGCATCACCGTTTTCATTGCCACTCTGATCCCGCCACCGTTCCCGTTTACGCCCGCGGTGATGACCGCGTCGGCCCTGCAAACTCCGAGAGGAAAACTGCTGAGCGCCGTCTTTTTCGGGAGACTGTTACGATTCGGCGCCGAGGCAGTGCTGGCCCTTTATTTCGGGCGGCAAGTCATCGCGTTTATCAACTCCGATATCGTCAGTTACGTCGTTTACGGCATCATCGGCATCGGGGTCGTGCTAAGCACCTTATCAGTATTGAAGTGGCTGCGCCGGAACCCGTAATACGGCCGTCCTTTTTTTGTGGCTTTTTGTGCCTCTTTGTGGCTGTTTTTCATTCGCAATTCGAAAACTGTGCGTGTAAAATCCCCACCGAAAATCCTCCTGAAGGGAGCCAGCAGGCATGCCAGAGACACGTGGCGTTCAAGCCACCGAAGAAGTAAAAGCAGAATGGTCTACCGCCTACAAGTACTACTTGAGAGCACCGGGGGACCGCTTTGATAAGAAAAAAGATCGGACTCAGCGCATCGACTACGTAGCCCAGGAAATGAAGCTCACTCGCAAACAAGCCAAGCGCCGCATTCGAAATTACGAAGCCTGGCAGCGAAATATCAAGAAGGGCATCGTACGACCGTAAACGACCGATGTTTTGATAACAATGGCTGGACCTCACCCAGTTTTCAACCGCGCACTACTCAGTAGTCTGTCTTTGAAGCCGCCGGGTCCAGTTCATCAGTTCTTCCAACAGTTGTCGCATCAGTTTCTTCGCTGTTTCGTCGATCAACTTGCCGTTGTCATCGAAATGCTTGTGAGCGTTTGAAAGCATGACTTCGGGCTGATTGACGGCGTACATGTTGAGAAACACGAACATCTGGCGGAGATGATACTGCGCGCGTGCGGTGCCGAGCGTGCCGACAGTTGCGCCCATGAGTGCGACGGGTTTGCCGTTCCAGGCACTCTCGCCGTAGGGACGTGAGGCCCAGTCGATCGCGTTCTTCAACACGCCGGGTACGGAATAGTTGTATTCCGGTGTGACAAGGAGAATTGCGTCGGCGTTGCGAACCTGTAGTTTCAGGTCGGCGACGATTGCGGGCGGAGTCGCTTCATTGTCCTGATTGAACGGCGGTATACCGTCAAGTTCGAAGATATCCATCCGTGCGCCTTCGGGCGTGAGCTCCTGCGCTGCACGCAGCAAGGCGCGATTGAACGATTGTTTACGCAGACTTCCGGCAATTCCCAAAATGACCAGTGGATTATTCACGTCGCTTCGTTCCTCCTAAGTGAGATCGTCATCGACAGATTACATTGATTCTATGTTCAATATATGTAATCTGTGGATGGCCCTCGTGCGTTGAGCAACACGGGCTACTCCGTTATATTAAAGCTCCCCAATCCCCAAACTGGTCTAACAAAATGACTCCGCAGGAGGTTACCGGTGAGTGTCACACTTCAGAGTCGCCAATTGTGGCTCGCTCTTTTCTTTGCTTTCAGCGTGGGATTAATGCTTATGTCGTGTACAGATAATCCAAATTCACCTTCGGGTTCCGCCAACAAAGACGAGGCCGAGAAGTTTCTCGGCGATGCCGAAAAACGACTTCTCGATCTAAGTATTAAGGCCGGCCGTGCTGATTGGGTTAAAAGCACGTTCATTACTGACGACACGGAGTCGATGGCCGCACAGGCCAACGACGACCTGATTGCAGCAACAACAGAGCTCGCCGAGCAGGCGCGGCGATATGAAAACCTCGACCTCTCGCCCGAGGCAAAACGAAAACTGAAGTTGCTCAAACTTTCACTTACGCTTCCCGCTCCGAAAGATCCGAAGGAGCGCAACGAGCTCACCAAAATCGCCGCCTCGATGGAGGGCGAGTACGGAAAAGGCAAGTACTGCCCGGACGGTGAGAACGGAAAGTGCCTGAGCCTGCCGGACCTGGAACAGATCATGGGCAACAGCCGCGATCCGGAGGAACTGAAGAAAGCATGGGTCGGGTGGCACCAGATCGCGAGTCCGATTCGGAAGGCGTACGTGCGCTTTGTCGAGTTGAGTAATAAAGGCGCGAGCGAGATGGGGTTCAAAGACACGGGCGCGATGTGGCGTTCGAAGTACGACATGGAGCCCGATGCATTCGCCGCCGAGATGGAGCGTTTGTG
Source organism: Pyrinomonadaceae bacterium (assembly GCA_036522475.1). Classification (GTDB taxonomy): domain Bacteria; phylum Acidobacteriota; class Blastocatellia; order Pyrinomonadales; family Pyrinomonadaceae; genus PSRF01. The sequence goes on from DATDFT010000033.1 coordinate 16,400, forward strand.
GCAACAGGTCAAACCACTCTACGACTCGCTTTACACCTACACGCGACGCAAACTGTCCGAGAAGTATGGACCAAGCGTCGTGCCTTTGGACAAACCGATACCGGCGCACCTGCTCGGCAACATGTGGGCACAAACGTGGAGCAACGTTTATCCGCTGCTCGCGCCCGCCGAAGCTGATCGCGGTTATGACCTGACGCAAATTCTGAAAGCCCGGAACACCGATGCGAAGCAGATGGTGCGTTACGGCGAAGGCTTCTTCACTTCACTTGGCTTTGACCAGTTGCCGGCGACTTTCTGGGAGCGCTCGCTGTTGATTAAGCCTGCGGATCGGGAAGTGGTTTGTCACGCGAGTGCCTGGGATATCGACTACGAAAAAGATGTGCGTCTCAAGATGTGCATCTCAATCAACGAAGAAGATTTTTCGGTGGTGCATCACGAGTTGGGCCACAACTATTACCAGATGGCTTACTCGGGCAAACCTTTTCTGTTCCGCGAAAGCGCAAACGATGCTTTTCATGAGGCTATCGGCGACACCATCGCGTTGTCAGTCACGCCGCCGTATTTGAAGCAACTCGGGCTGATCGACAAAGTGCCGGACCAGCGCGCTGATATCGGGTTCCTGCTAAATCGCGCGCTCGATAAGGTTGCATTTCTGCCATTTGGTTATTTGGTCGACCAGTGGCGTTGGAAAGTTTTTTCCGGAGAAGTTAAACCGGAGGATTACAACAAAGCGTGGTGGGACCTGCGTGAGAAGTACCAGGGCGTTGCGCCGCCGGTTCCGCGCAGCGAACAGGATTTCGACCCGGGCGCGAAGTATCACGTGCCGGCGAACACGCCGTACGCGCGCTACTTCCTCGCCGCGATTCTACAGTTTCAATTCCATCGCGCGCTGTGTCGCGAAGCCGGATTCAACGGTCCACTTTACCAATGCTCGATCTACGGAAATAAGAAAGCCGGCGAGAAACTAAAAGCGATGCTGGCAATGGGAGCGAGCGAACCCTGGCCCGCAGCGTTAAAAGCCATGACGGGCGAAGACAAGATGGACGCGACCGCGATCATCGATTACTTCGCGCCGCTGAAGACATGGCTCGACGAACAGAACGCGAAATAGTAAGAAGCCGCAGATTTTCGCTGATAGCGCAGATCTGAATCTGCGTTTCTGTGCGAAATCTGCGGTTCTTTATCGAGCGACGGGCGAGATGCTGGTGTCGCGAAGCACGTAGTGCTGGGTTTGCAGTTCGGTGATGATCTCGGCCGTTTCGAATTTGCGCAGGACGTCGGGCGGCCATACGCGATGAGTTCGGCCTTCACGCACGGTCGCATTATTAACGCGCATGAACTCGAGCGTCGACGGGACTGCGGTGTTTGGTTTGACGAGCGAATACCTGAACGAGCGACGTTTCGTCAAGGGCAACTTTAACGAAACGCTTTGAGTTGTTTGAGCAAGTAATTTCATTGGCACCTTTGTTCAACTGAGATTAACGCCTTGTCCAATGTAAAGGCAGTTCCAATCGACCGCGTATTCCAGCATTTATTTACGCGTATCCTGAAAGAAAAAAGGGGCGCCAGCGGTTGGCGCCCCGAAAAAGTTAACCTTTTCTATTACTTACCACGGAAAGCGGTTGCCAAAGATGCCACCACTTCGACGGCCTCGGTTATAACCACCATATCGCTGGAAGCCATCTCGGTACCCCTGTTCAAACGCACTGCGAAAGATCTGTTTGTACTGGTTCTTGTTACCGTACGACGAGTTGTAGCCTTCCGTCGCGTTCTTCCAATAGTGTGAACGTTCCGGGTTGTAGCTGTTACCGCGCTGCGCGTCAGAAGCGCCGACGTTCAAACCATAGCTATAGCCCTGCTGACGGGCGTTTTCATATCCGTATCCGTAGCCCCTGTTACCGTAACGATCGTTGCGACGGTCATATCGATCGTCTCGGTCTCGGTCTCGGTCTCTGCGGTAGTCGCGGTCCCGTTGGTAATCGCGATCCCGCTGATATCCCCATGGGTACTGCGCCTGAGCGCTGGAACTGGCGACTGCTATAAGTCCAAACAGTAGGAAGAAAGCCAGTAAATACCCACCAATCTTTTTACCGGAGTAAACTAGTTTCATATGTACATAACCTCCCTGCCCGAGAAGTTGGCAATTGCCATGCCTCCAGTCTAAATGGTTATTTCAGGGAACTTGCCGAGTTCTGGGGACGGGTTACGATACGATTTCGTGTGCAGTTTACGGACAAGGGGTGCGCTCAGGCAGGACGTTGCAAGTAGGACCTGAGTTCCGGCCGCGTAGCTTTACGCATCAACGCGGCCTTCGCTTTCCATTCCATCGCGCGACTCAATTCGACGAGGAAACGCGTTTCGCCGGATTCGAGAGCTGCGATTGGCGCGCCGTCCTGGTAAAGAATCCGGTTGCTGGTGTGCGCTGTAATGCGACTGCCGGGAACGATGATGCCGGCGAGGTTCAAAGGATCTGCGGCACTCACCGATATCAAACTCTCCTGCGCGCCCGCGCGGCGGATGGCGCGCAGCATTCCGATCGCTTCCGGCAGTGCAAACTGTTCGCCGGAAATGCCGGCAACAAAACGCCCACCACGAATGTCGCCGCGCGCTTCGAGTCGATGATAGAAACGCAGGAGCACGCGCCACGGCAGCGCCATTCCCTCGCGTTCGAGCAAACGTTTGAAGACCACGCCGTAGCGCTTCAAAAGCGCCCAAGCGACGCCTTCGGTGAGAAGAGTTTCGTTGATAGTGTCGCCGTTATCGTTTCGGTGCAGGATGGACCAGCGTCCGGCACTCGCCATTTCGTAAACCGGTTGCCGGTGTTTGCGACGTGAAGCCGCCTGTGTTTTGCGACTGCCGGGCGTCAGCAAAGCGCGCAGTCCGGCAAAACTATCGGAGACAACCACGCCGTTTGCGACGAGTTCAGCCAAAGCTTCCTCAACTTGGCTGCGCAGAAGCTTCGTGTTCTCGACGATGTCAGTGAAGAACGATGCGCCCCGAGTCGCGAGATAGTCGTAGACCATCTTCGTCGTGGTTGAAAACTCACCAGTGGCAGTTGCCTGTTGTGGGAACACTGAGCTCCAAAGCGCAAAGTTTTTTCGACGTAGCAGCGCGATCGGAGTGTTGCGCACCGGGCCGGAGCCACGCGTTCTTTCGGTGCTTTCTGAAGATCGCGAGAGCGGACTCAAACGCGCCCAAACTACCTCACCCGACAGGCACAGCGCGTCGAGCCACGCCGGATCGTATTCGACCATTCGCGTCGGAAGCAGTTCACCTTCCCACGCAGCGGCGGGTGCTTCGACGCCTTCCAACTGCTCGATGATCGCTTTGAGACTTTCCGGACCTTCCATCTGGTGGTCGGGAGCGACCTTTTGCCAGGCGAGCAGGAAACGAATGAAGTCGGTGCTGGCGACCGGCTCGATCTCCTGTCGCAGGCGATTCAACGTGTAACTGTGAATACGAGCGAGGAGGCGACGCGCGCTCCACTCGGTTTCGGTAATGCCCGGCGTGAACTTGCCGCGAATCACAAACCCTTCGGATTCAAGTCGAAGTAAAGCAGTCTCGATTTCGAGCTTATTGAGACCTGAAGAGATAACCAGCGCATCGACTGTAACTGGTCCAAGGCCTTCCAAACGTCCGCGAATGATTTCGACGAGTGCTTCTTCAAAAACCCAGCTCACTCGCGCGACGCTTTCGGGCGCTGCGATCGCGGGTTGCAACTCTGCGTTCGGATAAACGACTTGAAGTTGCGGCAGACGTTCAGCGGCAACCCACAGCTTCTTCGCAGTTGAAGTGGTCAACACCGCCGCTCGACGATCCACAGTCAACTCAGCAAAGTACTCCTGCCAACCGGCGCCTTCTGCTTCATTAAGAAACCCGAGCTCGACTAAAGCATCGTGAAGCTCATCAGCATTGCGCGGTTCAGGCCAAACTTCCTCGCGGACGCGATCGATTGCTGCCTGATCGAGTTTTCCCATGTCCGCGGCTGTTTCCGGATCGAGCCAGCGACGCTGAAACACGGCCCGTGTGCGGCGCTCTTCGAGTGGCGCATCGTCGAGATAAGCGTAAGGACGTGCATTCAGTATTTCCTGTGACAATGGCGACGCCTCGATCACGTCACGAGCAAAAAGGTTCTTCTCGTTTCGTTCGATCGAGGTTAACAGGCGCTCGAGGCCGTCGATGTCCATCGCCTCTTCGAGACAGTCTTTCACTGTTTGATCGACGAGCGGATGCGACGGAATTTCTCGTTCACCGGTCGGCAGGTTTTCAGCACACGCCACCTGGTCGGGAAAGATCGCGGTGAGCAGATCTTCCGCATCCATGCGTTGCAACTGTGGCGGAATCTTTCGGCCACCACGTCGCCGTAAGACAGCGAGCGAACGGGTCACGTTCCAACGCCAGCGGATATTCCACATCGGCGCATCAAGCAGCGCCTGGCACAAAAGCTGGCGCACGGTCTTGGAGTTCAGATAGTGAAAGACGTCATCGAGCGGAAAGCTGTGCGTTGGTCCAAGCGAGAGCACAATCGCATCTTCAGTGGCCGCCGCTTGCAGCTCAAAGTTGAACTTGCGACAGAAACGTTTCCGCAGTGCCAGTCCCCAGGCTCGATTCAAACGACTGCCGAACGGCGCGTGCAGCACTAGCTGCATGCTGCCGCTGTCATCAAAGAACCGTTCCAACACGAGGTTCTCCTGCGACGGCATAACTCCGAGCACGATCTTCGCCCCCGCAAGATATTCAACTATCTGCTCCGCCCCTGACTGGGAGATCCCCACCTCATCCGTAAGCCAGCTCAACGCACTCTCGAGATTGACGCCCGATTGGTCTTCGTCCGCGTGAATCCGCGCGGCAACTTCCTCGCGCAGTCGCGACACTGAAACTGACAATTCCTGCGTGCGCGCCGGCGCCTCACCCAACCAAAACGGAATCGATGGCGGTTGTCCGTGTGCATCCTCAACTCGGACTTTACCCTGCTCGACTCTGAGCACACGCCACGAAGTGTTTCCGAGCTGAAAGATGTCGCCCTGCAAACTCTCGATCGCAAAGTCTTCATTTACCGAACCGATAACGAGGCCACTCGGTTCGAGCACGACCGCGTAGTCAGCAGTGTCAGGTATTGCGCCGCCGGAAGTGATCGCGGCGAGACGCGCTCCACGCCGTCCACGCAGCCGTTGATTAACCGCATCGTGGTGCAGGTACGTCGAGCGTCGCCCGCGCTTGGTGCTGAACCCTTCAGCGAGCATGCGGACGATCGAGTCAAACTGTTCGCGTTCCAGTTTGCGGTACGGATACGCGCGCCGGACCATCGCGAAGAGATCGTCTTCCGACCACTCTTCCGCAGCGACAGCCGCGACGATTTGTTGGGCGAGAATATCGAGTGGGCGTTCGGGAATCTCCAGACGATCGAGTTCGCCTCTTCGCACTGAATCGACAATTGCGGCACACTCGACGAGCTCATCGCGTGAGAGCGGAAAGATCCGACCCTTCGGAAAACCGGCGACCGTGTGATTCGAGCGACCGACTCGTTGCAGAAAACTCGCGATCGATCGAGTTGAGCCAAGCTGGCAAACCAGGTTCACGTCACCGATATCGATTCCGAGCTCAAGGGACGCAGTGGCGACCAACGCGCTCAGTTCTCCGGACTTCAAGCGCTGTTCCGCCATCAGACGTTGTTCGCGCGCGAGACTGCCGTGATGCGCGGCGATATTTTCGTCTCCAAGTCGTTCCCCCAGGTGCCGCGATACACGTTCGGCTAACCGGCGCGTGTTCACAAAGACAAGCGTGGTGTGGTGCTGGCGAATGAGTTGCGCCAGCCGGTCGTAAACCTCGTTCCAGACCTCGCCCGACATGACTGCCGACAAAGGCGACTCGGGCAGCTCGATCGCGACGTCGAGCTTTCTCGCGTGGCCACTGTCAACAATCGTGCAGTTGGGATTGTTGTTGGCGTCGATGTTCTCCGTGCCGACCAGGAACCGCGCCACTTCTTCGATGGGGCGCTGCGTGGCCGAGAGTCCGATGCGAACCAGCGAAGCGCCTTGATTCGAATGTTGGCGAACCAGTTGTTCGAGTCGCTCGATTGAAAGAGCGAGATGCGAGCCACGTTTATCGCCGACGACGGCGTGAATCTCGTCGAGAATCACTGTTCGAGCTGTTTCCAACATGCGTCGCCCGCCGTCGCTCGTCAACAGAATGTAAAGCGACTCGGGAGTTGTGACGACGATATGCGGCGGCCGCTTCGTCATCGCGGTGCGCTCGGATGCAGGCGTGTCGCCGGTGCGAACGAGCGTGCGAATGTTCACCTCGGGCAGGCCGAGATTCTGTAGTTCCTCCTGGATTCCCTCCAGCGGCACCTGGAGGTTTCGTTGCACGTCGTTGCTGAGAGCTTTTAATGGCGAAACGTAGATGACGTGCGTGGAGTCGTCGAGATTTCCTTCGACACCGAGACGAACGAGATCGTCGATGGCGGAGAGAAAGGCGGCGAGAGTCTTACCGGATCCGGTAGGTGCGGCAATTAACGTATGCCGGTGTTTCTTGATTTCAGGCCAGGCCTGAAGCTGCGGATCGGTGGGAGCAGGAAAGGTCCGCGCAAACCAGCGCGCGACTGCCGGATGAAACAGTTCCAGATTCATAAGGGACGAGCATTATAACAAATACGACCTATTCAAACTGCTTTCTGAACTCTTCAAATTGTTCCTTCAATTTTTCGACTTCAGCAGCCAAGGCTTCGACGCGCTCTTCGAGACCCGCGCGTCTGGATACAACACGCTCCGGCGGCTCTTGCAGAGCTTCGACATCGATCTCGCCCGAAAGCAGATGCGCGAATCGAACTTCCTTCTGTCCGGGTTGACGAGGCAAACGAACGACTAACTGCTCAGGCTCGCGCGTGATCAACGCGTTCAGAGTCTCCTCAACTTCCTCCAGACTGGAAAACTCATGCAGACGTGAAGCGTTGCCGCGCAGCTCGCCCAGCGTCTGCGCGCCACGCAACATCAACACGCACATCAACGCGACTTCCGCGTGACTCAGGTGCATCACCTCGGGCATCACGTGTTTGTACTTCGGAACACGGCTCGTGCTGCCATAGAAGACGTATGCGAGGTTCTTTTCGCGCAGGGTCTCGACCGCGTCGGCGACCTGGTTTTCGGAGTACGAGGTGACTGGGTTGCGGTTGTTCTTCTGATTACACGCGAGCGTGAGCGCGTTGAGCGTCAGCGGATAATACTCGGGCGTGGTCACTTGTTTTTCGATCAACGAGCCGAGCACGCGCGTTTCGATGTCCGTCAGGATGGTTGGCATCTCGAAAAGTCAAATTCTTTTTGCGGCTTGCGCCGTAGCGAGAGAATTTTTTATTTGCTCAAGTTGTCGTAGTTCAGCGCAGCATTGAAGATCAGGAAAAACTCGCCCTGTGTCTGGTGTCGCCACATCGGATTCGTCGCAAACATCACCACATGTCCGCGACCAACAGGCACATCCATGATCGCGGGCCGGTTCGCGAGCTCGTTGCCGCCCGCAAGCATGCCGCTGATTAGCAGGTTCTTCTCATCCTGCGCAAAGCGCAGCACGACGCGTGGCCGCAATGACCGTGGCACGAAGAATGGACTATCACGCATATCCTCGTCGGGATCAGGACGACTATTAGGATCGGCAACTCGCGGCTGCGGCATTGCCTGGACCACGTCAGGATCGTTAACACTACCGCGTCCTGACGCACGTGAACCGGCGCCGCCACCCTGACCACCACCGCCAATACCACCGCCTCCGCCGGCTGCAACTTGGAACACCGGCGACTGGTTAAAATAGATTGGCAAGCTGGCGTCGTAACCGTAAGCGATCGGGCTCTTGCGATCCGCAAACGTCGAGTTATAGATCGAGCCGCGCGCCTGAAGCTTGTCCGGCGTTTGAATCGAAACGCCGTTCGTGATGCCGTAGTCGATCGGTACTTGAGAGACGGTGCCGATCGTAATAAACAGTCCGCCGTCTTCGATAAACTTTTGCAGGTTCGCAACGCCGGAAACATTCATGCCGCCGCGCATGTCCGCTGTCTGATCGGGCGAGTTACCGAAGTTTGGCGTGACCGCCGACTCTTTCCACGGCATCGGATCGCCGCGCATCGGCATGCCGTTGACGATCGTCTGCGCCGAACCGCCAACCGGCGGGAAGATCAGCACGTCAAACTTCTCGCGCAGGTTCGGCGTGTTACGAATGACGTGATCGGAAATGTAAGTGTACGGAATTTGTAGCTTGTCAAACTCGATGCGATACCAACCCTCGTTCTGCGTGTTGGTCCATGTATGAACGATCGCGATGCGCGGCACCGCGAGTTCGTGAGTCTTGACGTCCGGAAGTTTTTCAACGCCGACTGCTTTCAGACCAAGCTCGGTAACCGCAGAGTCCAGCCGCGTTCGCAAATCCTGCGGGTTTCCTTCCTTCTTCAAAATAAACGAGCCGCTGTTGAACGGCTGATCGCCAACCTTGAACGACTCTTCAGCGGCGCTCATCTTCACATCTTTCAAACGAAAGCGAAGCGTCGCAAGCGTGTTGTCGGTGTTGTGATTGATAATGTAACCGACGGCGGATGAGGGTCCGCTCAACTGGCCGGTAACTTTCGCGTCCGCTGTCAGCAGAGTCATCGGCGCATCGAGCACACTTTTATCAACGACGCGCACTGTCTTGACGTTACGCATCGCGCCCATGGTCCAACCCGTGTCGTCGTACGGCGCGGGATCGCTGACGTTGTAATACTGCGTGTCGAGCAGCATGTCGGCCATGCGCGAGTAAGGCTGGTCCATCCTGATGATGTAAGAACCCGCCGGATATTTCTGATCCTTGACTGAGAACTCCTTCGCCGCGCGATGCACTTCAACGCCCTGCAATCGCAGCAGGTTCACCATTTCGGCGGCTTCAACCGGCCGCGGCGTGTCGCCGGGGATGACGTACGCCGCCGGACCTTCGTTCGACGCCTTTGCGATTGCCCGTTTACTCTTGAGATAGAAGTTGTTGAGGAATCGTTCCTTCTCTTTGGCGACGAAGTTCATCGCAAACAGAATCGCCGACTCCTGCATGTTGATGTTGTTGCGCATGGACCAGTTCACGCGCGGAAACGGCGGATTCGGACGATACCAGAGGCGTGACGTCTGTGCTGGTGGGAGTGATCGTTCGCGCGTGTCGGCGCCACCGTTGCCGAAAGTCTCATAGAAACGGCCAATGGCATTGTGTCCGGTGGCGATGTAAAGCATGTAATTCGGCGCCCAGCCATCGTAGAAGCCGTGCGTCCAAACTCCGGGCACGCCGCGTTTCGTCATCTCTTCGATCTCGTGATACGCCAGCAACTGAAACTCGTCGATGGCAAGCGGATCGAGCCACGCGTTGTATGGACCAGTGCCGGTCATCGTGTAGAGATACGGGACCGACTCGTGCAGGTCGTGCAGTACGGTCGGGTGATACTCGAGAAACGTGCGCATCTGATTGCGCGTGAGTGCGAGCGCGAGTCCGAGACCGTCGCGATTGTTGTCGTGTGCAACGTATTTGCCCCAGTAAAGCAGCGGCGGCGACGGTTTGCCGGGATTCGCCTTGCGATAGTTGTAGAGATCGACCATGCGATCGCGGCCATCGACTTCAAGCGCCGGTGTGATCATGATGATCATGTTCTTGCGGATGTCTTCGATGAACGGCGAATCCTCGACGGCAAGACGATAGGCCATCTCCATCAACATTTCCGGCGAGCCGGTTTCCGGTGAATGGATCGAGCCGGATGCCCAATAAAACGGTTTGCCTTCGGCGACCAGCGTTTGTGCTTCGGCGTCGGTGAGATGTCTGGGGTCGGCGAGTTTTGCATTGATCTCTTTGTAACGATCGAGCTTCGCGAGGTTCGCTTCATCGCTGACGACCACGAGCATCTGTTCGCGTCCCTCCTCGCTCTTTTCTGGCGCGACGAAGACGCGCACGCGCGGTGATGCAGCGGCGAGCTCGCGATAGTAGCGATAGAGATCCTTCGTGTAGGTGAGCTTGTTTGGAGTTCCAACTGCGTATCCGAGGACTTTCTCAGGGGAAGGCACCTTGTCAGACGCCGGCAGATGATCGACGAGCTCGGTCAGGAAGTATTTCTCAGTCGTGTACTCAGCGATCTTTGCGCCGTACGCCGTGTCATTCGGCGACTTTGGCGTCGTGTACTTCGGATCGATGGGCGAGTTCCTGGCAGTGCTCGACGATGTGGTGCCGGCGGCTGCGGGTTCAGCGTTACTGCGCTCCTCCGTTTGCGCGAGCACAAAAATCGACGCGAGTGACACGAGCACAAAACTGGCGAGCAGTCTTCGGAGCATTGGGGACATGATGTTCTCCTTCGTTAGGTAGGCCCGAACTGTGTAGCCGCTAAGAATCTTTAGCGCATCGAAACCCGGACGTCATCCAGCGCTCGTGGGCGTGAAAGAAGTTTCGATACGTCGCTCTGATGTGCAACTGCGGCGTGGCAAACGAGCCGCCGCGCAAAACTTTCTGGTTGACGAACCATTTGTCGTTGTATTCGTCAAACTCCGATTTGAATCCCGGATACGGCACGTAGTCGGAAGTGGTCCACTCCCACACGTCGCCAATCATCTGCTGGCAGCCGTACGCGTTCGCGCCTTTCGGAAAAGCACCAATGGGCGCCACCGACCAGTAACCGTTTTCGAAAAGATTTGTGTTGCCGCGGTTGGGGTCTGTGTCGCCCCACGGAAATGCCTGCTTAACTTTGCGCGCGGCATCATAACACGCGGCGTGCTCCCATTCGGCTTCGGTCGGCAGTCGCTTGCCGGCCCACTTCGCGAATGCAGAGGCTTCGAAGTAACTGACGTGAGAGACGGGCTCGTCTTTTCTGCTCGCGGCTGAATGCAGCCCGGAGAAGTCGCGAATCATCCATTCGCCGTCGTGCAACTCCCAGTAAAGCGGTGCGCGCCACTGTTCGCGATTGACCGTTTCCCAGCCTTCGGAAAACCACCAGCGAAAGTTTTGATAGCCGCCGTCGTTGATGAATTCGAGAAACTCGCCGTTGCTGACTGGCGCTTTGTCGATGGCGAAGTCCTGGATGAAAACCTGGTGCGCCGGTTTCTCGTTGTCAAAGGCGAATGGGGCTTTATTTTGATCGTAACCAAGCCAGACCAAGCCGCCTCCGATGTCGGCCATGCCTTCAACCTTCGTCGATGATTTTGGCAATGGCTTGAGCGGTGCCGCAAACTGATCGCATAGCAGGTGCTTGATGTCGTAAACAAGCAACTCCTGATGCTGCATCTCGTGTTCGAGGCCGAGCCGGACGAGCGACAGCACTGTTTCTGCGTCTTTGAGGCTATCCAGTGCGTTGAGGATAGAGAGAACCTGCTCGTCGATGTGATTGCGATATGCAACCGTCTCTTTCACCGTGGGCCGCGATTTTGTGCCGCGTTTCGGGCGTTCGATGCGTACGCCGAAGCCTTCGTAGTAGGAGTTGAAATAGAAAAGGAAATCTTCGGAGTAGACGCGGTAACCGGGTTTGTACTGCTGAAGGACTGTTTCGAAGAACCATGAGGTGTGCCCGATGTGCCAGCGCGGCGGGCTCATGAAGTCAGCCGTTTGAATGACGTAGTCTTCGATCTCGAGTGGCGCGACGATCTGCATCGTGCGCGCGCGGACTTGTGTGTACAGGTCCGCGATTGAGACGGTACTCGGTGCTGGAAACTCTCGAATTGTCGAAACCATGATTCACTCTAATCATAACATCACGACTATTGAATGGTCGCTTGCGGGAAGAACGCGGCCGATAACCTGCGCTTTGGGGTAATTTTTATGAAGGACGGCTAGCAGGGCTTCGGCTTTATTCTCATTGACTGCGATTAACATTCCGCCCGCCGTCTGCGGATCAAACAGCAACTTCACGAGGTTCTCATCAACTGGTTCACGGATTTCAACGTCCGCGCCGAGGTACTCGCGATTCGTTTTGTCGCCGCTCGTCAACATGCCTGCGGCTGCGAGCTCGAGCGCACCGTCCAGCAGCGGCACCGCGCCGGCATTAATCTCGAATGTCAGTTTGCTGGCGCACGCCATCTCCCATGCATGACCGAGCAGCGCGAAGCCGGTGATGTCCGTTGCTCCTTTAACGTCAAAATCTCGCATTGCTTCTGCCGCATATTTGCCGGGAGTCAGCATCGTCTCGACCGACCCCGCAACGACCGCCGCATTTGCTCGTGCCTTTTTGATACCTGTCGAAATCACGCCTGTGCCGATTGGTTTCGTTAAGATCAACACATCACCCGCCCGCGCGCCCGAATTGGTCGCCACCTTATTGGGATCGATAATGCCGGTGACCGAGTAACCAAACATGATTTGCTCGTTGTCGACACTGTGCCCGCCAATCAACGTAACCCCATACTTGTTTATAGTCTCCAGTCCGCCGCGCATGATCTCTCGCAGGATCGCCGGATCGACGCCTTTCTTCGGAAAGCAGGTGATGGCCATGGCTGTGATCGGCGTGCCGGCCATCGCCCACACGTCGTTGATCGAATTCAGCGCCGCGATGCGACCGTAGTCGTACGGGTCGTCAACGATGGGAGTGAAGAAATCGAGCGTTTGGACGAGCGCGAGGTCGTCGCGAAGACGGTATACTCCCGCGTCGTCGGCCGTATCGAAACCGACAATCAGATTTGGATCATGAGGTTGTTTAGGTAGCCCGCTCAGAACCTGAGCGAGTAAGCTCGGGCTAAGCTTCGCCGCTCAACCGGAACACGAAACCATCTCCGTCAGTCGCATCGCTTCACCCCCTTCCTGTAATCTGTGGGCACGTCAGCACCAAGGCTAGTTTAAGCGAATGCCAAAATCAATTATCCGCGTTGGTCCGGCTGGTTGGTCTTATAAAGACTGGGAAGGGACGGTCTATCCGCAGAAACCGGGGAAGTCGTTTGATCCGCTCGAATATCTCGCGCGGTATTTCAAGACGATCGAAATCAATAGCAGCTTTTATCGTCCCCCTGCCCCAACGACAACCAAATCGTGGGCGAATCGCGTCGCTGCAAATAAGGAGTTTGCTTTTACGGCGAAGCTCAATCGCCTCTTCACACACGAACGCGGCAAAGCGACCAAAAAGGATGAGAAGGAGTTCAGAACCGGAATGGACGTGCTCGCGAAAGCCGGCAAGCTCGGTTCGCTGCTGCTTCAGTTCCCGTGGTCGTTCAAAAACACGCCGGACGATCGCGTTTACCTCGCGAAGCTGCTCGAACAGTTTTCAGATTATCCGCTCGTGTTGGAAGTGCGGCATCGCTCGTGGAACAGCCCGGAGGTTTACGAGTGGCTCACTGAGCGTGGCGTCGGAATTTGCAACATCGACCAGCCGGTATTTGCGAAGTCGATACGACCGGCGGCGCTGACGACTTCGCCAATCGGTTACGTGCGGCTGCATGGCCGGAATTATCAGAACTGGTTTCGCGAAAAGGCGCCGCGCGATGAACGTTACAACTATCTCTACTCGCTCGATGAGTTGGATCCGTGGCTGGTCAGGATCAAAGAGGTCGCGAAGGAAACGCGCGAGACTTACGTGATCACCAACAATCACTTTCGCGGCCAGGCAGTGGCCAACGCGATAGAGATCAAAGCGGCCCTGGAGGAGAAACCGGTGCCTGCTCCAGAACCGCTGTTCAAGGTTTATCCGCGACTGAGTGAGTCGGCTACATCAAACGAGAGTGGGCTGCTCTTCGAGTGACATGCTTCACAGGATGAACAAGATTTACAGGATTTACACGATAATCCTGTAAATCTTGTTCATCCTGTCCAACTAACCTCCCGCTCCTTGACCGATCAACTGCGCAAACGAGATCGGCAAACCATCAGGATCCAACCCGACAGCCAGCTTGATACCTTCACCTTCGCGCTGCGTCGGCGGCATCACGAACCGGATGCCTTTGGCCTTCAACTCCTCGTAAGTTTTATCGACGTCTTCAACATTGAAACCAATCGAACACGCGCCGGCCATCTTCGACGGATCGCCCGCAGGCGGTTGCTGGCTCTGAACGCCGCCGCCGTGCAGCGCGAGCGTAGTGGTCCCGGTGGCAAACTCAGTCCAATCAGGTGATTGAAACTTCAGCGGAACACCGAGCTTGTCGCGATAAAACTCAACCGAGCGTTGCATGTCCGAAACGATAATCATCGTGTAATCAAGTTGTTTGAACATCACCCTCCTCGTTATCGTCGTTTGCGTCCTTTGCCGCTTCCCATCGAAACAATGACGTCAAACTCATCCTTCGTCAAGGGCATCACCGAAAGCTGCGACTGGCGAATGAGCGGCAGTTGACTGAGTCGCTTGTCATAACGAATGGCCGCGAGCTGAACGGACGTCGCCAAAGGCTTGACCGGTTTGAGATCGACAGCGACCCACTGCGGATCATCGGCAGTTGGATCCTGATACGCGCCTTTCACCACTTCAGCGAGACCGACAACTTCCTTCCCTTTTCCCGAATGGTAGAACAGCACTTTATCTCCCGGCTTCATCGCCTTGAGATTGTTTCGTGCCTGATAGTTTCGGACGCCGGACCAGTCAGTGCTGCCGTCTCGGACGAAATCATCCCAGGAGTAAGTTTCAGGCTCCTGCTTCACCATCCAATAGCCGTGTTTGGTTTTTATGGAAGCTTTCATGAAATTGACCCTGATCCTCTACAATTTGAGTATAGACCATCAATAACGACAAAGGACAAAACATGCTCAAAGAGGGATCGACTGCGCCTGCATTCAAAACTAAAGACGCCAACGGCGAAACTGTTAACTTAAAAGATTTCCGCGGCCAGAAAGTGGTGCTCTATTTTTATCCTAAGGATGACACGCCCGGCTGCACCAAAGAAGCCTGTTCGTTTCGCGATGCCTTTGCCAGTTTCAAGAAGAAAGGTATCGCCGTCTTGGGTGTTTCTCCTGACAATGAAACGTCCCATAAAAAATTCGTCACCAAGTACAAACTCCCGTTCACACTTTTAGCCGATACGGATAAAGCGATCGCCGAAAGCTATGGTGTTTGGGGAGAGAAGAAGTTCATGGGACGAACGTACATGGGCGTTCATCGAACCACCTTTTTGATCGATGAGAAAGGCAAGATCAAAAAGATCTTCGAAAAGGTAAAACCCGAGGATCACGCCAGTGAGGTGCTCGAGGCCTTTTCCTGATTGCCGATTTCCAATTGCCGATTGCCGATTTGCAAATCGAAATGGACGTGAACTTCTTTAAATCGGCAATCAACAATCGGCAATAACATGCGGCTAGGCTGCCACCCAGCCGCCGATTTTTTCGGGTTCACCTTCGGGATTCCTGCCAGGCATCAATCCCTGCAAACTGCTGAACGAGCTCGGCACGTCGCGTTTTCGAGCCGGAAGACGTGGTCCATCATCCACTGTGGCGGTCTCGGCGTTGTCGTTTAAAAAGTACAGCCGAGTGTTATTCACGACCTGAGTTCTGATTTCGTGAGTCCAGAGCAGCAAATTGGCTAACGCGTCTCCGATTTCGTCTTTGCCGAGTTTTGTTTCCTGGGCAATCTCACGCTGGGTTTGTGAGCCTCTTCTGATTGCATCGCGCACGCGCTCAACGGGAGACAACTTGCTCATTGCTTTCGCGGGATAATGAGCATGGCCGGTCACATCACCGGAAAGCAGTTCCGCAATCTCGACTTGCTGAGAAATATATTTCTTGCGGGCTGATTTGTATTCCTTCAAAGCGCGCCGGCTCTGGGTGACCTTCTGACGAATGCAGCTCTTGCAGTAGAGATTGCGCCCATCTTTACGCGCTCGACAAATTCCAAATTCTGATGTTGGTAAGTCTTTTGAACAAATAGGGCAATGTTTGACCTGGGGGGTCGATTGTATCTCGATCATTTGCACAACTCCGCTGGGCTTTAAGAACTTCTGCAATCCGGTAAACGGACAACACTACAACCTAATCCGGCACTAACTTCCTCCGGCCAGGAAATACATTTGGGGGTTATTTTTTGGCGAAGATCCCTCTGGGGCGATCGCCTGGATTGCCTTGCGCAACTACCGCACGAGTCACGCCCCACTACCTACCTTGACTACAGCTCGTTGAAGGTTTCCGGGCAATTGCGAGAAATAATGATGAGAGCTAGTTAACCTTCAAAACGATCGTCCAACAGGCCGCTGATCAATTCTTATTTTTGGCAATCAATGTTTCAGCGAGGGAATCGCATTATAGTGATCGACACTTTTTTTGCAACATCTTTTTCAGATTTGTTTCGACTGGAAATCAACTCCGAAATTTTGCGGATCGATCTTCCTTTTAAGATCTCTTTCTAGCAACGCAAACAACTCTTCCATGAGAGGATACATGATCACATCACTCGTTTGTTGAAGCTCGCAGGTATGTCTGAACTGTTTCAATCGCGATTGAGAGACATTCGAATTCGTTAGCAAAATCGAATGTCGATCGTCTCTTAAAAAACCGTTCGCCGAATGTTTGGCGCAACTCGTTCGTGTTTATTTTTGATGGTCCCACAATTAGTAGCGAGGTGAAAAAGTACATGGACCACCAGCGATCAGTTCACAGTTATCGAGCGTGTTCAAAAGACTTAACGCGTTCATATAAAAAGATTTTTGAGCACGCCGCTCACGTGTGCAAAGTGTTCTAAGTATGCGCTTGTAACAGCTTTGTAAAACTCTCCACCCTGATTTCCACAAAGATTTCCTCAGGATCTGTGGAAAACTGTAAAAAGCATTTCGTGCTACTTGCGACTCGCTCGATCTTTGAGACGATAAACAAACTTTAGACCCGACCAGGTTTCATCAATCGCGCAGATCTTCACATCGACGAGTCCAACATCCAGACCGATGCGCTGCACGCGGTCGAAAGTGAGATCGGTTGCTACTCCGGAACTTTTCTTTGGCCACGCGATCCAGATCATGCCGTTCGTGGTGAGACGTTCCGCGAGCTTTGCGAACTCTCGCGCAAGCATTCGTTCAGATAAAACGAAGAAGACAATCAGGTCGAGCGACTTCGCAGTCGTCTTCACGAGCTTCACGCCGGCGGGTAGTTCCCCGAGCGTGGCATGGAAGTCTTCAGGTGCATTGACGAAAGCGACGCGAGCGCCTTCTTTGATACCGAGTTTCGTGACGAGAGGAGTTCCGGAGTATCCAGCCATGATTTGGTTCACCAGAGTTTCAGCACTTTCCACCAGGTAAAGCCGACGACTGTCCAGACGGCAATCGTTATCAAAGACGTGATCAGTCCGAGCGTCCACCATGTTCGTTGTGTTGTATATCCGGCGCCGAAGTAGATCGGTGCGGGTGTTGTGCCGTAGTGAGTCAGCGCTGCGGCCAAGTTCGAGAAGTAGGCCAATGAGAGCACGGCGAGGTATGTCGGCGTTCCCGCCGCCAGAATGACGATCAGAAACGGGACAAACATCGCCGTCACGTGCGCTGTGATGCTTGCGAAAGCGTAGTGCGCATAGAAATAGATCAAGAGCAGCGACGCCAACGCCAGCCACCACTTCCAACCGGTAGTCAAACTTGCCGATGCTTCAGCAAATCTCTTCGTTATGCCCGTTTGACCCAGCGCTTCCGCCATGCGAAGGAGCCCACCATACCAGATGAACACGCCCCACGCGGCTTTCTCGTTAATGAGATCTTCCCAGTCGAGCACACCCGTGAGCAATAAAATGCTGATGCCGAGCAAAGCGACTGCCGCGTAGTCGATGCCGTGCAGTTTGCTCGTCATCCAGAGTATGGAGACCAGCAGAAACACGAGCAGCATCAGCCATTCAGACCATTTCGGACGACCCATCGCTTTCAGTTCTTCCGACGCCAGTTCGCTGGCAGCGGGCGTGTGTTTGACTTCGGGTGGAAACACTCGATACAGCACCCACGGCACCAGCACAAGACTGAGAAGTCCCGGAACGATTGACCCGATTACCCAGCGCGCGTAAGTGATTTCAATACCCGTGACTTCCTGAGCAAACCTGGCGATGATCGGATTCGAAGCCTGGCCGGTCAGAAACATCGCACACACGATCACGTTACACTGGTACACACTCGTCATCAGAAATCCACCAAGACGCCGTGCGGTTGGGCCGGGTCTCGATTCGTAAGCTTCCGCAAGACTCTTCGCAATGGGAAAGATGATCCCGCCGGAACGAGCTCCGGTTGAGGGAATCACCGTAGCGAGCACCGTCTCTGTTGAACCGAGCGCATACGCAAGCCCCAATGAGTGTTTGCCGATGGCTTTGATAAAGAGAAATGCGATTCGTCGTCCCAAACCGGTTTTGATCATGCCGCGCGAGATGAAAAACGCCGCCAGGACGAGCCACACCACGGGATCGGCATAACCGGTCAGAGCCTCGTTAATCGTCAACACTCTGAAAACCGGCAAAGCAGCTACGCCCAGCAGCACAACCGCAGCGCCGGGAATCGGCCGCACGATCGAGCCCATGATCGTGGCGGCGAAGATCGCGAGTAAACGCCACGATTGAGGAGTGATTCCTGCGGGCACCGGAATAGCCAGAATGCCAAGAGCGACAAACAGAACGATCCCCCAGCGTAGGAGTCTGCTTCGAAATGTCATCTGATCTGCGGGTGCGGAATCAATGCGTGTCATCGGTTTCGTCGACGGTGTTTAATCGGTGGCGCAATCCAATTGCGAACTTGAGTGCGTAAGTATTTGGGCGAACCAAGCGACAAATAGAGGTATTCTAAGTTGCAAGGTGTTCAAAATGGCGGATAAGTCAGAAAAAGTTACCGATAAACAAGTTTATCTGAATCGGCGTCTGTTCATCCAAACGGCGGCACTGGCTGGAACAGCCGCCGCGACCACACTGGTTTATCGTCGTCTAAATCCACGTCCCGCGGAGCCAGTTAAGGGAGACAAGCTCCAGCTCCCGGAAGTGGCGAAGGCGCCGCAGGACGAACGGACCAAGCAGGGGTTTGCAGTCACCGATCAGTTAACTCCGTTGGACGCCATCACCAACTATAACAATTTCTACGAGTTCGACACGTCGAAGAGTGGTGTCGCTTATGCCGCAAAAGGTTTTGTCAGCAAGCCGTGGGCGGTGAGTGTAGAAGGTTTGGTAAACAAACCGAGAGTTTTTGATCTCGACGAGTTGCTGAAGTTTCCACTTGAAGAACGGATCTACCGGCTGCGATGCGTTGAGGGTTGGTCGATGGTAATCCCCTGGATCGGTTTTCCGCTGCAAAAACTGCTGGAGAAGGTCGAACCAACGTCCGCCGCGCGCTACGTGGCTTTCCAAACTCTGCTCGATCCGAACCGGATGCCGAATCAACGCACTGGCGTCCTTGACTGGCCATACGTCGAAGGACTGCGTCTTGATGAGGCGATGCATCCGTTAACCATCATGGCTACAGGGATGTACGACGAAACGCTGCCGCCACAGGATGGAGCGCCGATCAGACTTGTGGTGCCGTGGAAATACGGCTTCAAGAGCATCAAGTCAGTCGTCAAGATAACGCTCGTGGCCGACGAGCCGCCGACCACCTGGAACATCCAGTCGCCGGACGAATACGGCTTCTATTCAAACGTGAATCCAAACGTTCCGCATCCACGCTGGAGTCAGGCGACGGAACGAAGAATCGGCGAGTACGGGCGGCGTAACACGCTGCTCTTCAACGGCTATGGCGAACAAGTCGCACAGCTTTATCAAGGCATGGATCTGGTGAAGAATTTCTGATGACTTACGTGCGCTTCTTGAAATCAATCGTGTTTGTAAACGCGCTGGTGCCGCTTGTCTTACTCTTGTGGGATCTTTATCGCAAACAAGTCGGGCCGAATCCTCTCGACTTCGCCACTAAAACGACCGGAATGCTGACGTTGATATTTCTCAGCCTGACGGTTGCAGTCACGCCATTGAGAAAGATCTTTGGCATTAACTCGCTCGTGAAGGTGCGAAGGATGCTCGGTTTGTTCGCTTTTTTCTACGGTTCGCTGCATCTGCTTACTTACATCTGGTTCGATCGGCTGTTCAATCTACTAAGCGTTGGACAGGACGTCGTCAAACGACCATTCATCCTTGCGGGGATGACGGCGTTTGTTTTGATGCTGCCGCTCGCTATCACCTCGACAAACAAGATGGTGAAGCGACTCGGCGGCAAGCGCTGGGCGCGGTTGCACCGTCTCGTTTACCTCGCCGCGATCGCTGCCGTAGTGCACTTCTGGATGCTGGTGAAGTCCGACACACGTCTGCCGTTGACGTTTGGATTCATCGTGCTATTCCTGTTGGGATACCGGCTGTTCGCCAAGTACGCGCCGGCACCGCAACCCGGTTCAAGCCTCTTTCCGCGCGAATAACCTCGTAGTCACGTCCGCACTCATCGTTTAGAATGGATCAACGCCGTGCGGCGTACGTCTGAACGCGAGGCGAAACATGGGTCAGGAGCGACGCAGTAGCAAGCGAAAGAGAATTCTGCTCGAAGCGAAGTGGGAGAGTATGTCGCGCACCCACGAGGCCCGAGTCGACGACGTCAGTTTGGGAGGTTGCTTTGTGAACACCTTCGGGCACGTCGAGCATGGCGAGGAGATAAACCTGCAAATCCAGCTTCCCTCGGGCGAATGGCTACCGCTTCAGGGTCGCGTTGCCTCGTACCAGCCGGGCGTCGGATTCGGCATCGCGTTTAGCTCATTGAGTGAAGAGGATCAAGCAATCCTGGCGGACCTGATAGTGACTGCCAAAGAGCGTGAGCTTTAGTTTTTCTTCCGGCGTCTCTCGTCGTAGAAGAGGATGCTGAACACGAGCACGAGGCCGGCCGCAGCCGCAAGCAGGAAAAAGATCATTGCCAGGCCCGGATAGCCAAAGATGCGAAACGACGTCTCGACTCGCATCAACATCGCCGCACCTACGATCAGAGCGGCTACCACCAGACCGAGCGTGATTCGGTTCGCAATCTTCTGAAGTCCTTCCAAGACGATTTTCTCGTCAATCGTATCAACCTTGATGCGAAGGTCGTTGTTTCCTGCGGCGTCCAGGAGTCTGTTGACTCTTGTCGGCAGTTTTTCGACGAACTCCTTGAGATCAACAACGCTCGACAGCAGGTTGTTTGGGGCGACGCTCTTGAGAATGTTGCGCTGAAGGATCTCGTTGGCTCGTTCGCGAATGATGATGTTCGGATCGAAGTTTGAATCGAGTGTGTAGACCACGCGGTCCAGATTCAACAGCGCCTTGGCGATCATCGTGAATTCAGCCGGCAGACGGAACCAACAATCGGCGGAGATTCTCGTTATCTCGAGCGTCACTTTGCCTGCATTCATGCGACTGAGAATCGCGTCTGAATTATCGGCGACGAGATCGGTGATGCGCCGTTCGAACGCCGCTCGATCGAAACCTTCCTTTTCTTCACCCATCTTGATCGCAGCCTGTGCAGCCATTTCCCCTCTGCCTTCACTGATGGCGAGCAAGAGTCGTAAGAGGTTGTCCTGGAAGGTGCGCGTCATTCGTCCGACCATGCCGACGTCAAGCAGAGCGATACGGTTGTCGTCAGTGATGAAGACATTGCCCGGATGCGGATCGGCATGAAAGAAGCCGTCGATCAGAAACTGATTGAGATACGCGCGGAACAGTTCGTCAGCAAGAAGGCCGCCATCGATCTCGAGCATACGCAGAGGATTTAAGGCCGTGATCTTCTTGCCGGAGATGTACTCCATCGTTAGCACACGCGTGGTGGTGAAGTCGTCGATCGGTTCCGGAACGACGATGTTTTCAAACTCAGCCAAGTTTTGACCGATCGTGTGAAGGTTGTTTGCCTCGATTGTGAAGTCGAGTTCGCGCAGCAAACTCTTCCTCAGGTTGATCAGCATGTTTTCAAACTCATAGCGCCTGCCGAGCTCTGTGTGCTGATCGAGGAAATGCGCAATTTCGTTCAGGGCTTCGAGGTCGCCGACGATGAGATCTCGTATGTCGGGACGTTGAACCTTTACTACGACATCTCTGCCATCGCGCATGCAAGCGCGATGCACCTGAGACAGCGATGCGGCGGCAAGTGGTTTGGGGTCAAAATCGGCGAAGGCCTTTGACATCCTGACGGCGAGCTCGCCGGACACGATCCGTTCCACGTCCTCGTAAGGGAATGGTTCGATGTGATCCTGCAGCCTTGTTAAGGCCTCGAGATATGGACCGGGCAACAGGTCGGCGCGGGTCGATAGCAGTTGGCCCAGCTTTATGAAAGTTGGACCAAGCTTTTCGAGATCTGCGGCGAGGTCCTCTGCCGGAGCGGCCTCTGACTCCGCGACGATTTCATCAGGCAGTACACTGCCTTCGAGTCCTGCCACACTGATCAAATCGGAACGTCCGTACTTGATCAGCAACATCGCTACATCTTTGTAGCGCTTCAGTCGCTCTGGTTTTAACGACACTACCATCGGGATACCACCGCAAGCAGGTTGAAAATCGGGGGCCGGGAGAGGGAAATAGGGGATGACTATCTTATGTAGCTAGTGTTTGTCGCATGCGCAACAGAATTATTACGTAAAGTTCACGGGCTCTGGTCCATGGTTCACCGAGACGCATTTGGCTTGATGCGACTCGCGGCTGCAGCGTCGATTGCTTGTTTCAATCCATCTGCACTCAGAACTTTTAGCTGGACGCCGTTGATAAATATCGTCGGCGTGCTGCCGACTCCGTACATCTCGCCGTCTGAGACGTCTTTTTCGACTTCCGCTGCATAAACACCGCGATCCAGGGCTGCGTCGAAACGCGCGCGGTCCAAACCGAGATCACTCGCATACTTCTTCAGTGAGGGAACATCGAGAGCTTTCTGATTTTTGAATAGCACGGCTATGTATTCAAAAAACTTTCCTTGCGCGTTTGCAGCGTTGGCCGCCTCTGCCGCCTTACGGGCCCATTCGTGTTGGTTCAATGGAAAATCTCGCACAACGAAGCGCACCTTGTTGCCGTACGACTTCAGGACCTCTTCAAGCACTGGATGCATCGCAGCGCAGGCCGGACATTGAAAGTCAGTGAACTCGACGATCGTAACCGGTGCATTTGCATCGCCGCGCGCTGGATCATCGTCGACACTGACGTTTTGAACTGGCTGGGGTGGTTCAGTCAGAATCCAGCGTATGTCTGCTCCTTTGCGGAGTCGATCCGAAAAATCCTTCTCGAGGCGCTGGCGCGATTCGTTCTGAAGATAAGTGACCAGTTGATTCCGAACGCTATTCAGATCTCCTGAGATGCGTGCTTTGTTCTCGTTATAGAACTTGTTTACTTCCTCGTCACTGGGATTGCGAACTTTATCGCTTATCTCAGCACGGATTATTTCTTCTGGTCCAATCTGACGACGTCGCGCTTCTTCGAGTAGTAACGTGTCGTCTACAACTTGATCGATGCGCTGCTTGGTGAGTTCGTACGTCTCAAGCTTCATTCTGTAGATGATTGGTTTTAGTCGCTCGATTAGAGTGTCCGCTTTCAAGGGCTGACCCGCGACAGTGGCTACAACAGCCGCGGGATTCAGGTTGGGCGAGTTGATGTCGACACCCATCACCACGGGATTCGATTTTCGCAAACGATTCACGAGATCGTCCGCAAGCTTGTTCTCGATTTCGTCGTGCAGATAGACGGCGGCTTGTTTGCTGGCCAGTGCTGGATCGACGCCTTCGAACTGGTCTTTGTTGTCGTCAAGAAACTTCTTGATTTGTGCCGGGGTGATCGTTCCGACGCGACTACTCACTTCGAGCTCGTACAAGCGATGCGTATCGATGTGACGCCTTTTCGCTTCGATGTCGAGCAGCAACGTGTTGATTTGTACGTCGAGAACACTCTTGCGCGCTGCGGCAATCTTATCGTCGAGGCTTTCGACCTGCTGGCGCAATGCGGGATCGAGATCTGCCGTTGTGAATGTTTGACCATTGACTACGACGAGTGGCACCGCGGCTGAGGGCGGACGGGCTGGTTGCGTGTTTGGTGTTGGTTGCGGCTGGGCTATAGGCTGCGGCTGTGGTGCGGTCACGGCTGGTTTGCGCGTTGCAGCGCGCCGTTTCGTCGTTTGTGCTGGCACAGGTAACCACAAAGAGACGATTAAGAGCAGGGGGCCAATTTTGTGCATCGCTTGACTCATAGCTAGGGAATCATAGGAGAACTTTAATTTAGAGTACAAATAAAGCAACGGCGCTGCCTTTGTAAAAAGCAGCGCCCTGAAGTTGCTATTGGTGAAGGAGCAGTCAATGGTGACGAATAATGCTTCGACGCCGGCGTTTCACCGGGGTGCGAATTGAGAGCAGATCGCTATGACGTCCATTGAGAATGAACGCGAGTCCCTGGTGTGTGACTCCGAGTAGGCGCGCGGCGCGCGTGACGCTGCCGCCCGACTCTTCGAGGGCACGACGAATCAAGTTGCTTTCGTAACGAAGGACTTCCGAGTCTAACGAAAAACCTGGTTGAAGAGGGGGCACTGTTTCGGTGCTTGCTGCATTGGCAAGGACTAGCGTGAGAACGCGTCGCGCGCATTCGCCCAAACGAGTCTTGACGCTTAGGTTTTGGGAGTTTGA
>DATDFT010000034.1:0-2196 GCA_036522475.1 Pyrinomonadaceae bacterium
TCTGGCGCGATACATGGTCCAGTCGCTGTGACTGATGACAGTGTCTTCTTCGGTTCCGGAGATGGTTACGTTTATGCAGTCAGCAGCGACAAGGGACGTTTGCAATGGCGCAAGAGAACCGGCGCGGGTGTGGAATCCGTCGTGCTCGCCGGTGACTCACTGCTCGCAGCATCGCTCGACAACTTCGCTTACCTGCTGAATCAGAAAGGTTCGATGCTGTGGAAAAAGCAGTTGCCGGGTCGCATCGCCGCCCAGCCATTGGCGGTAGAAGAAACAGCTCTCTTCACTCCGCTCTCGAGCTCTGAAGGTGTCGTGTTGGGATTAAAAGACGGCAAGCAAGTCAATTCTCTACCCACCGGCGACGAGCTTACCAGCTCAGCATCTCCAATCATCGTTGGCGACGCCGTAATTCTCACCACCGAACACGGCTTACTGGCGTTCGCGCGTCCAGTGAAATAAATCCGGATTTCATTCCGCGTCATCCGCGGCCTGGATTCGTCTCAATCTTGGCTTCACTTGCATCACTGCGGCGCCAGAAGATTCCGACCATGCGTGAGAGCAGGCCGTGCAGAATGTACGTGATCACGATGGCCAGCAGCACGTACTGCGAGTAGAGGAAGATCAGCATCAACACTGACAGCGCGAGAATGATCGTGCGCATGCTGCGGACACTCGTGCCGACTGTCTTAAAGCTGGAGAAGCGCCAGGTGCTAACCATCATCACACTCAGGAATCCAACCAGCACCATCAACAGCACCGAGTACAATTCCGCCTTTTCAGGTCCGAAGGAGATCAACGGCACCGGCGAGAAGTGAACGAGTGCTGCAATCAAACCACCCGCGACCGGAATCGGCAGACCAACAAAACTCTTCTTATCAACTTTCGGTGTGCCTTCCGCGAGGATGCGCGGACGCGAGGCTTGCACGTTAAAACGCGCTAGACGAAACGCACCGCAGATCAGATACATGAACGACAGAAACCACGCGAGTTTGTGAAGATGACTACCTTCCTCCAAGGTGGCGCCATAACCCCAGACGTAAGCGAGTACCGCAGGCGCGAGTCCAAACGTGACGACGTCAGCAATCGAATCAAGTTGAATACCGATCTCGGTGGTCGTCTTTGTGAGGCGCGCGATGCGACCGTCCAGCATGTCGAACAACAAAGCAAAGCCGATCGCAATCGCAGCGTGATCGAAGTGAACTGTAGCGCCCCCGAGATCCGGCGTCGGACCGGCCAGCAACTGAAACCCGCGCAGCGACGACATCACCGAGAAAAAACCCATACCGATATTCCCTGCGGTGAACGCCGAAGGTACGAGGTAAAGTCCTTTTTTCACTCCGCGACGCGGCGGATTCGGGCGTTCCTCTGGATCATCAGCAGTCATGAGATTCTCCCAATCACGGTCGTGCCGCCACGCACGCGTTGTCCTTCCTTAACCGTGATCTGAACATTCGGCGGAAGCAGTACATCGGTGCGCGAGCTGAACTTGATCATGCCGAAGCGCTCTCCCAGCCCGAGATTATCGCCCTTCTCTTTCCAGCAAACCACACGTCGCGCGAGTATGCCGGCGATCTGCTTGCAAACAACCGTAATCTTGTCGCCTTGAATCGTCAACGCATTCTGTTCGTTGACGAGGCTCGCCTTTTCGTTAGTGGCCATCAAAAACTTTCCCGGCGAATAGATCACATCGATAATCTTGCCCGGAATCGGCGAGCGGTTGATGTGAACGTCGAGTGGCGACAAGAAGATACTGATCACGTTCGTCCCGGCCGCGCCTGGCCCGATGCGCGTAACCCTGCCATCCGCAGGCGATACCACCACATCCGGATCCGACGGCGGAACGCGTTTCGGATCGCGGAAAAAGAAAGCCATGAAAACAGTTACAACAAACAGAAACGCCGCGACATACCAAAACCCAAACACCGCCGCCGCGACCGCGATCAGTCCCGGAACCAAAATATAAGGAATGCTCTCTTTAACTATGCGCAACGTCTGTCTACCAGCCACAAAGAAGCACAACCTTTACAAATAATTTTTGAGCCTTTATGAACCTCCATTTTGTGCCTTTTCGTGGCCTATGTGAAAGGGGACGCGTACTCTCGGTTCCACGTCCCCTTCATATTTTCTCTCGGAGAAACTGCCTCGGCAGTTCAGTGACTCAAGCTTTGCGATTTCTGATATTGCAACATCATTGAG
>DATDFT010000035.1:0-10983 GCA_036522475.1 Pyrinomonadaceae bacterium
GCGAAGATCGTCCATTTGACTAAGGCCGGCAAGGAACTAATCGCACGGGTCTACGCGACCCATGCCGCCGACATGGAGCAACTCGCGTCGGCCTCGTTGACGAAAGCCGAACGCGAGACGTTGATTCGCTTGTTGAAAAAGATTGGATATCAAGCGGCGAGTAGAGAGGAGTAGTTTATGTCGATGGTGAGTGAAGCATTGAATAGAGGGCAACGAACCGTGGCGGGAGTTGTGAGCAGCATCGAAACGCTGGAAGGGGCGGGCTTTCTCGTTCGCCGCCCGTTTCCGACAGCATCGTTCTCGGATTTCGATCCGTTTTTGTTACTCGATGAGATGGGACCGATGGACGTCGCGCCGGGACAAGGTAAAGGCGCGCCGGATCATCCGCATCGTGGATTTGAAACCGTAACGTATTTGTTGTCCGGCGAGATGGAACACAAAGATTCGAGCGGGCGTGCGGGACGCCTGACGCCCGGCGACGTGCAGTGGATGACAGCCGGCGCGGGTGTGGTCCACTCGGAAATGCCTTCGCGTGAGTTCATGCGCGAGGGTGGTCGCATGCACGGATTTCAACTGTGGGTAAACCTGCCGCGGCACGAGAAAATGATGAAGCCGCGTTACCAGGAGATTCCCGCGGCACACATTCCGAAAGCGACTTCGCCGGACAGACTCGTGACGGTGAGCGTGATCGCTGGTGAGGCGATGGGCGAGAAAGCAGTGATTGAAACACGCACGCCGATCGTTTACCTGCACTACCGGATCGCGCCCGGCGGAGTCGCGACGCAGCACGTTCCGAGTGGTTACAACACTTTCGCTTACGTCGTTGACGGTGCCGGGTTATTTGGCGCTGAACGCGAGCGAGGCGGCGACGGGCAGATGGTGCTGTTCGCGCAGGACGGTGACGAAGTGCGAATCGAGAATCCGGCAAACGCCGTGGGCGCGCTCGATGTGTTGCTGATCGGGGGCTTGCCTTTGCATGAGCCGATCGCACGCTATGGGCCATTTGTGATGAATACGAAAGCGGAAATCTACCAGGCGATTGAGGATTATCAAGCGGGCCGGATGGGTGCGATAATCACGGAATCACAGCGGAAGGAAAACTAAGATGAGAATCGTAGCTTTGATCGCCCGGCTACTGCTGGGACTGATCTTTTTAGTGTTTGGTCTAAACGGTTTCCTGCAGTTCCTTAACATGCCGATGCCGACGGGTCTGGCCGGGCAATTCATGGGCGCGCTGTTTCTGTCGCATTACTTGTGGGTTATCGCGGGGTTGCAGGTGATTGGCGGCGTGTTGCTACTGGTGGGCCGTTTCGTGCCGCTGGCGCTCGTGCTGCTTGGACCAGTGATCGTGAACATACTCTTGTATCACTTCTTACTGAATCCGGCAGGCATCGGGCTGGCGCTGGTCGTAACAGTGTTGTGGTTCATCGTCTTCTACGCACATCGGCAGTACTTCTCCGGGATCTTTGTGCAGAAGGCTTAATTTAGCCACAAAAAGGCACACAAAGCACAAAAAGGGTTCGCCTGATTTGTGCCTTGTGTGCCTTTTTGTGGCTGGTATTCCGCCTAAACCAGCTTTGCCGTCATCTGAATCGGAGTGCTTGCGAGTGCCTTTGATAAAGGACAGTTCTGTTTTGCTCCGTTTGCGAACTCCTGAAACTTCGCGTCGTCAATGTTCGGAATCTCGGCTTCAGTCTCGAGCGCGATCTCGGTAATCGAAAACGCCTCGCCTACCTTTTCCAGCTTGACCCTCGCTTCTGTGTGGATGCGTGTCGCCGTGATGCCCGCGCGGGAGAGCGCGGCAGTTAAAGCCATCGTGAAACAACCCGCGTGAGCAGCGCCCAGGAGCTCCTCCGGGTTCGTGGCCGACTGGCCTTCTTCAAAACGAGACTTGAACGAGTACGGACCATCAAACGCGCCGCTCCCGACCTTTAAACTCCCATTACCTTCCGCCAGATTACCTTTCCATTCAGCTTCTGCTTTTCGTGTTGGCATATCGTCCTTCCCGTGTTTTTGAAGGATCTTACCAGTTAACTGCTCTTTGCGCTTCTTTGCGGTTTCGTTATCGCGGCTTTGAAGGCGGCGTCGACGACTGCTTTCAATTCGTCGTAACCTCTCACCGAAACGCGACGGCCGTTGATGAATATGGCCGGCGTCCCGTTGATGCCGAGCTTCACTCCATCTTCAATATCGCGCTGCACTGACTCCGCGAACCTCCCGGAATCAAGCGCACTATCAAACCGTGTGCGATCGAGTGCGAGCTCACTCGCGTAACCCTTCAACTTATCAACGGTCAAAGCCGACTGATTGTGCAGCAGGATCTGAATGTATTCCCAATACTTGCCCTGGTCGCGCGCCGCTTCCGCCGCCTCTGCTGCCTTGAACGCTTCGGTGTGCTGGCTCAGCGGAAAGTCGCGCGTCACGAGCCGAACTCTGTCGCCATACTCCTTCACCAAACGCTCCAGCTCCGGATGCATCGCAGCGCAACTCGGACATTGGTAATCAGTAAACGCAACGATCGTCACCGGCGCATCTGCCTTCCCAAGCGACGGCTGGTCCAACGTCGAGATCGAAAACACCGGTGACTCCGGCTCAACCAGAAACGTTTGAATCGTAGCGGCTGCACGCAACCTCTCGACAAACGCGCGCTCAGCCTGTCGCACTTCGATCTGTTCGAGATACTGGCGGATTGCATCCTTGGTTTGCGCATACTCGCCGCTCACGCGTTCCTTGTTCTGATCGTAAAACGCCTGCGTCTGTTGGTCCGTGACGGGCTTCGGCCTCACTTCAGCGTCGAGCAGGGCATTGGTCGTGATCTGTCGCTTCTGTGCTTCCTGGTTCAGCAAGGCGTCGTTGATACTGAGCTCGAGCTCGTCCTTGCGTATCTTGTAGACCTGTTCCTGCACGTCGAAGATCAACGGCAGCAACGAGTCTTCAACGTCGCCCGCCGTGATCTTTTCGTCTTTGATCGTGGCGAGCACGCGCGCCCGATCGGCTGTGGTCCTGGACGGCGTGGCCTCGGTTACGAGCACTTTGACTTCGTTTGAACCGCGCAGGGTATCGGCAAACTTCTTCGCCTCCTGTTGCTGGGCCTGTTCGAATAGGTAGCTGATGATGTCTTCAACGACGTCTTTGAACTCGCCTTTGATGCGTGTCTTATTCTGATCGTAGAAGACCTGTGCTTCCGTCTGCCCGGGTTTTTTCACCTTAGCGACGACTTCCTGCTCGAGGAGTTTCGTCGTGGTGACACCGCGTTTCTTCGCTTCGAGGGCCAGAAGTTTCGAGTTGATCATCAAGTCAAGCTCGTGTTTGCGTGCATCGATGACCTGCTGTTGAAGCTGGCCAACCGAGTCGCCAGTAGCTTTCTTGATATCGCTGGTGGTGATTTTTACGCCGTTTACGAGTGCGAGTGTCTCAGGTAGAGACTGTGACTCACAGGCGCAATCTGCAACCGGTGGCGTTTGCGGCGTCTGCGACAAGATGCTCGGCGTGCAGGCAAAAGTTAAAACCATGAGTGCGTAGGTCAGTCTCCGCATTTTAATCTCCTTGCGTTGATGGTATTATCCGCGGTGCGCGATTAGGTTATCGTTAGCTCGCTGCCGCACAGCCTTGCAAGACCTGTGCTACAGACTTCTTAGGGTGTCGTAGTTAGCTACCACTTCTAACCCCAAAACTGTATAGAGCAATCCCTTCTCAGGGAGGCTGAATGGGAGACAGCCTTTTAACCGGGAACTGCGTATGAGTGTCTTTTCGAAAGTGTTTCAGGACGTGCCACGCTCCGGAGTGGTCTCAGTCAGAAGAGCATTCAACTCGCGCCTGGTAATTCTCTTCACCGTCCTGACGTTGGCTTTAACGGGAACTGTAATTGTCACCTGGGAACAACTATTAAGGCCGCCTTACTTTACCTGGGTCGAGCGTAACTATCCGGGCGTCGAAAACGCTGAGTACCGCTATAAGCTGGAGCAACGAGTCGAGCATTTCTTTATCTCGATGACCGTCGATGTGATTGTTGTCAGCATTTTGCTCGCCATCGTGGACCATAAACAAAGACGGCTAGTTGCTGCTACTGAACAACTTGCGCATAGTGAGAGAATCGCCACGCTGGGACGAGTCGCGGCGCAGGTGGCCCATGAAGTTAGAAACCCACTTGCCGGTCTTCTACTCTATTCAGTCCATCTCAAAGGCAAGCTCGATGGAAAGCTCCCGAACGGCGACGCTCAACTGATCGACAAGATCATCGAGACCATTAACCATCTCACCGCGACCACCGAACAGATTCTTAATTACGCACGTCCCGTGACTCTCGCGCCGAAGCGAGTGGATCTAAATGAAGTAGCAAAAGATGTAATCCAGCTCTTGAGCACTGAAGTTTCGTCTCACAATATCGAAACACAGTTCGAACTCAACAGCGCGCCCGTCACCGGAATGCTCGACGAAGCCTCGATTCGCGCAGCCACGCTCAATCTCATGCTCAACGCCGTCCAGGCTATGTCCACCGGCGGACGCTTGACCATTTCCACTGGCCAAAACGACAAAAATCTCTGGATGACAATTCGAG
The DNA here is from genome assembly GCA_036522475.1 of Pyrinomonadaceae bacterium. GTDB lineage: Bacteria > Acidobacteriota > Blastocatellia > Pyrinomonadales > Pyrinomonadaceae > PSRF01. The sequence goes on from DATDFT010000035.1 coordinate 4,559, forward strand.
ACACCGGCACGGGCATGACTGCGGAACAGATCAAACAGATCTTCGAACCATTCAACACCACTAAAAGCCGCGGTCTCGGACTCGGCATGCCCTACGCCCAAAAGATCATTCAACAACACGGCGGACAGATCGTCGTCGATAGCCGCCCTGGTAACGGAACTCAGGTCAAAATTGAATTACCTGCTAACGGAGGAGTACATAAATGACAGCCCGGCAACCAAAGAGGATCCTGGTCGTTGACGATGAACCAAGTGTGACCGGATCGCTTCGCTTGATCCTCAGTGATGCGGGGTACGAAGTGTTGACAGCAAACAGCTTTGCTGAGTCAACAAACATCCTCAAGCAGACTGTGGTCGATCTCGTCATCACTGACCTGCGTTTGTCCGATGCTTCCGGAATTGATCTAATTACACACGTCAAAGCAAACACTCCGGACGTCGAAGTCATTCTGATGACCGGGTACGGATCGATCGACGTGACTATCGAAGCCATTAAAGCGGGCGCTTATTACTATCTCGAGAAGCCGTACACACCCGATCGTCTCTTCGCGCTCGTCGATCGCGCGCTGCAACTGTCCGATTTGAGACACGAGAATCAAACGTTGAAACGGACACTGGCCGGTGACAGTGAAACGTTTGGAATGATCGGCCGCGACGCGAAGATGTGCCAGATCTTCGAAACGATCCGCACTGCCGCGCCGTCCGACGCGTCAGTATTGATAGAAGGAGAGAGCGGAACGGGTAAGGAGCTGATCGCGTCGGCGTTTCACACGCAGAGTCAACGTGCTGCGGGTCCGTTTATCCGAATTAATTGCGCTGCGATTCCGAATGAGCTCATCGAGTCGGAGTTGTTTGGTTATAAAAAAGGCGCATTTACGGGCGCAGATCGCGACAAACGCGGGCTCATCGAAGCTGCAAACAACGGCACACTGCTGTTGGATGAGATCGCGGAGATGCCGCCGCATCTGCAAACGAAGTTATTACGTGTGTTACAGGAACGCAGACTGCGCCGGCTCGGCGACGAACGCGAGATCGACGTCAATTTTCGACTCGTTTCCGCTACTAATCGCAACACGCAGGCGCTGATCGATGAAGGCCAATTGCGCAAAGATCTCTACTTCCGAATCAGCACGATCAAAATTAAGGTACCACCTTTGCGTGAACGTCTGGATGACGTACCGTTGATCGCGGGGCGTTTTTTGAAGCGGTTCAATGAGCAGTACGGCAAGCGGATTCAGGATATTTCGCCGGACACGGTCATGCGCCTCGTGCGTTACGACTGGCCGGGCAACATTCGCCAACTGGAGAGTGTGATCGAACGGGCAGTGCTGTTCTGTTCAGGAAAGGAATTGGTGCCCCACTGTTTACCCGAAGAGTTTCAAACGCGCTCGACCAGCGCGGCGTTCGTGATTCCGCCGTTGTTACCGATGGAGGAGATCGAGCGTGAAGCGATTATGCAAACTCTCGAGCGAACAGCGGGTAACGTCAAGAAGAGTGCGCAGATACTCCGCTTTCCGCGACCGACGTTCTATCGCAAACTGAAGAAGCTGGGAATCAAAGTTGAAAGACCCGACTCATCGATCACCGCGAAACCGTAAGGATTGTTCTCGCGCACGACGCAAAGGCGCAAAGAAAGCCCTTTAAGCAGCGCGGCAGCGCTCTGCGTCTTTGCGCCTTTGCGCGAGAATCTTAACAATGGAGAAAACACGAATCCTCATCGTTGATGACGAACCGTCAGTCGGTGACGCGCTCAGGCTTGTGCTCGAATCGAGTGGTTACGAAGTAGTCCTGGTCACCAAAGGACTTGACGGCTTAGACCAGGCGCGCACGAAAAGCTTCGGTTTTAGCGTTGTCGATCTTTACCTGACAGACATCTCCGGCTTTCAAGTCATCTCAGATCTTCGCAACCTGCAACCTCAGATTCCCGTGCTTCTCATTACCGCTCACGGCAGCCCGCAAGTCTTCGACGAAGCGAAAAAACTCGGCGCCGTCGGCGCGCTTGCCAAGCCCTTTCATCCCGCCGAACTCCTCAAACTCATCGACTCCCACCTGCATGGTCCAAGTGCTGATTCAGCGTGAAGCACACTAACGGGCGTCTGTCTCACGTTGAAACATACCCACACGAAGACAGCCCCGGCGCTGATCTTTTTGTACTTTTGCGCTTCTTCGCGGCTCTGTAGGTCCGAACCAGATGATTTTGCAATGAAAGTTGCAGCGGGCACGGCCGTTGCACTGGCGGGAGCGCCCCCAAATCATCTGGAGGATACTGATGAAGAAGATTAAAATTCCTATCTACCATTGGAGGAAGTCCTCCCTCCCATTCTTCCTCCTCAATCTTGCGCTGCTGTCCTTAACCGCTCTGACAGCGAACGCACAGACTCAAACCGACAGTGCGACTATCGCCCCAGACGGCGGAGCCGCACTGGCTCTCCCATCGCCCACACCCGTTTGCGAACGCACTATCAAAGCCGACGTGGTGGCGTTGGACCAGGTAATCATGTTCAACCGTCTCGGTGCAGTTAATCCGAACGGTATGATCTACGCTCTTAAAAAAGACGTCGTCGCGATTGATCCTCTCAAAGGCATCGTCGCCGGCAATGTTCGCTTGCGTGACGACAAACGCCCGCGGCCGATCGTGCTTCGCATGAACAGCGGCGACTGCTTGCGTATCACGTTCACTAACCTCCTTTCCTCAACACCATTGAGTGATCAACCGGCGACTCGTTCGGCAGGCATTCACGTGAATGGAATGGAACTGGTCGGCTCGATCGCCTCTGACGGATCAAACGTGGGCAACAATGCACCGAGTTTGGTAGGTCCCGGCGGCACGGCCGTTTACACCTTCTACGCAACGCGTGAAGGAAACAATTTGATGTATAGCTCCGCCGCCACCACTGGTGGCGAAGGAGATGGCGGCACACTCGCGGAAGGATTGTTCGGCAGCGTCAACGTCGAACAAAAAGGCGCGGAGTGGTATCGCTCACAGGTAACCGCAGCGGATTTGAACCTGGCGAAAACCGGTACGACTCCGGGCGGCCAACCGGTCATCAACTACGACGCTGTCTACCCAACCGGCCATCCGAAGGCGGGACAGCCAATTTTGAAGATGCTCAATGTCGATACGATCGTTAACACCGACTTGAACGCGATCATCACTGGCCCAAACAAAGGACGTTTTCCAACCGGTACGTATCGTCCGAACGCAACCAATCCGGATCGCGACAAGCCCTTCCGCGAGTTCACCGTGATTTATCACGATGAAGTTCAGGACGTGCAGGCGTTTCCGCAGTTTGAAGATCCGGTTCTGAGTCACACTCTCCACAGTGTCGAAGACAAGTTTGCGATCAACTACGGCATCGCGGGCATCGGCGCGGAGATCCTGGCTAACCGGCTCGGCGTCGGACCGATGTTCAATTGCACTGAGTGCAAGTATGAGGAGTTCTTTCTGTCATCCTGGGCCATCGGCGACCCCGCACAAATCGTGGACGTTCCGGCCAACACGACTGACAAGCTCGGAAACCTGATTAAAGGCCGCAAGGCGACGAAGGTCTTGTACCCGGATGATCCTTCAAACGTGCATCACAGTTATATTGGCGATCCCGTGAAGATGCGCGTCGTACACGCGGGACCGAAAGAACATCACATCCACCACCTGCACGCGCACCAGTGGATACAAACACCAGACGACGACAACTCGACTTATCTCGATAGCCAGGCACTTGGACCAGGCTTCGCGTTCACCACTGAAATCGCTCACGGCGGCACAGGCAATCGCAACCAAACCGTCGGCGATTCGATTTTCCACTGTCACTTTTACCCGCACTTCGCACAAGGCATGTGGGAACTGTGGCGGTCGCACGATGTGTTTGAAGCAGGAACCGTACTCGACGCCAACGGTATTCCCGTAGCCGGCGCGCGTGCGTTGCCGGACGGCGAAATCACTGCCGGAACACCAACACCGGCAATCGTGCCGCTTCCGACTTTAGCGATGGCGCCGATGCCGACAGCAACTGTTCCGGGTTATCCGTTCTTCAGCCCGGCCGTCGCTGGACATCGCCCGCCACATCCACCGCTCGATACGATCGATGACGGCGGCTTGTCGCGACACATCATCACCGGCGGTACGTTCACGCACGTTGAAAATCGTCTCGACTTCAGCAAGGAACTGGTAGCTGTAACTGCACAAAGCATTGCTGAGACTGGCACCGCTGCCGAGATCGCAGCGATGCAGTATCACGAACAAAGACTGCATCCGAGCTACAAGCCCGACGGAACCGCAGCGAGCTTCGTAACCAACGGTTTGCCGCGCAAACCGGGCGCTCCGTTTGCCGATCCATGCATGGACGACAACGGAAATCCGACGGGCGTTGCACGTACTTACAAAGCAGCAGCGTTTCAGCTCGACATCAAGTTCAACAAGGCCGGCTGGCACTTCCCGCAGTCGCGCATTCTTGCGTTGTGGTCCGATGTGGCCGCGACAAAGGCTGGTACTAAACCACCTGAGCCTTTGTTCTTCCGCGCCAACACCAACGATTGCATCACCTTCTATCACACGAATCTCGTGCCTGGTAATTACGAGCAAGACGACTTCCAGGTGCGCACGCCAACCGACATCATCGGTCAACATATTCACCTCGTGAAGTTTGACGTGACCTCGTCAGACGGAGCGGGCAACGGTTTCAACTACGAAGACGGCACGTTTAGTCCGGATGAAGTGATCGAACGTATCCGCGCGATTCGCAAACAGAATTCATGCGTCGGCAAGGATTCGGGCGACCCGCGTGATGGCACGTTCACTTGTCCAAAAGCTAAAGCGCATCCGTTCTTCGGCACTCTCGGCGCGCAGACTACCGTGCAGCGTTGGTACGCGGACAACACCTTGAACAACAACGGTGTGGACCGCACGTTGCGCACAGTCTTCACGCACGATCACTTTGGACCATCGACACACCAACAGGCTGGTCTCTATGCCGGTCTCGTCATCGAGCCGCAAGGTTCTGTCTGGAAGAATCCGGAGACGGGAGTCGTCATGGGCAGCCGGGCCACTGATGGTGGACCAACCAGTTGGCAGGCAAACATCATCGAGACGAATGCGGCGAATAGTCACCGCGAGTTCCTGTTTGAGTTCGCCGATTTCCAACTCGCTTATCAACCCGGCGCCGGCATCGATGCCAATGGCAAACCGATCGCAGATCCGGTGCGCGTAATCAACCCGCCAATTACAGACGAAGTTGGCTTGCCCTTCATCGTCGAGAATGGCCAGGTTTGTCCCGGTGGTGTTCCGGCTCCATGTCCGGAAGCGATTTCGGCGGCAGACGTGGGAACGTTCAGTGTTAACTACCGCAACGAGCCCGTGCCTCTGCGCGTTCGCGATCCAAATACGAACACGCAAGCGAGTGGCGCTGCGGGCGATCTGTCCAAGGCCTACAAGTCAAACATCACTCGCGCGGATTCGCAGTTCAACGTTCAACCTACGTTCTATCCGGCGTTGACTCAGGGAGTGCAACCGGGTGATCCGTTCACGCCGCTGCTGCGAGCTTACGAAAACGACAAAGTTCAGATTCGTATCCTCGTCGGTGCGCACGAAGAAACACACAACCTGACTATCAACGGTCACAAGTGGCTGCACCAACCGGGCACGCCGCAGGATCCGTTGGCAGTCAACAACTCCGGCTATCGCAACTCGCAGATCGCCGGGATCTCGGAACACTTTGAATTCCTGACTGGCAAGGAATCGATCATGGGCAATCGTCCGTTCATCGATTACCTCTACCAGAACGACGCTTCAGTCGACGGGCAGTGGAATGGAATCTGGGGCCTTCTCAGAATCTATAACGGACGGCCTGGTTTGCGGGCCGACCTCCAGGCACTACCCAACAACACGGCAGGCGCGGCTCCGTTGTCAACAAACGACAGTTCGTTCCCGACCGACAGCTCGTTCCCAAACGGTGTCACGGATTACAAAGACACGACTGATTCGTCTCAATCGACTGACACCTTTACGACGACGGACACAACTTACATGTCGCCGGATCAAGTGGCGGACACTCAAGCATCAAGCTCGCCGAGCGGCACGCAAACCGATGCTTCCGGAACTACGGCTACCAGTGATGGCACGTTCTTTGTTTCAAAGACGGTCGTGATGTCGAATCCAACCGACTTCGCCACCGGCAAGAGCGTTGCGACCGGCATCTGTCCGAGTACTGCTCCGCGAAGAACAATCAGTGTGACGGCTGTGAGTGCTGCAGCACTTCCGGGCGGCAAGCTGATCTACAACAGCCGCGCCGGCAACGGCGGTGCGCTCAATGACCCAACCGCGATCATGTACTTCCGCAGTGAAGACATTGATTCGTTAGGCAAGGTCAAGGCAGGAGTGCCGGTTGAGCCGCTCGTCGTCCGTGCCCGTGCCGGCGAGTGCATCAACTT
>DATDFT010000036.1:0-17436 GCA_036522475.1 Pyrinomonadaceae bacterium
AGTTTCGCCGCATGATGAGAGCCATCGTCAGTAGTGTCTTCCGAGTCGGTCATGCGCAATGCTTCGAGGTGATTTGGAGTGACAAGAGTTGCCGGACGATAAGAGTTGAAATTGCGCAGCTTGGGATCGATCAGGACCGGCGCCTGCTCGTACGCGATGGGCAGGATCTCGCGCAAGATGCTCGGCGTCACCACGCCCTTGTCGTAGTCAGAAACGACAAACGCGTCCGCCTGCTTGAGTGCGTCTTTCAGACAGGAAACGATCTTCTCTTCCAGTTTTCCGGTTACAGGACTGCGCGACTCGCGATCGGCCCTCACGACAAGCTGGCTGTGTGCGATGATGCGCGTCTTCGTAGTTGATGGCCTCGATTCGTCAACCAGTAAATACTGATCCTGGATTCCAAGCTCACTCAAACCCGTTTGTAGTCGTCGCCCGGCAGCATCATCGCCAACAACGCCGACAACGGATCCATGCGCGCCGAGTGCGACGAGGTTCGCGAGTACGTTTGCCGCGCCACCGAGATGTATCGACTCGCGTCGCACGTCCACCACCGGCACAGGCGCTTCAGGTGAGATGCGCGTGACGTCGCCCCAGACAAACTCATCGAGCATCACGTCGCCAAGCACGAGCACGTACCGGTCGCGGAGTGCGTGCAAGATTTCAGCAGCACGAGTTCTTGTTAGTTGCGTCATTTTTCTTTAGCCACAATAAAGCACATGAGGCTCAAAATGAGATTTCTTGTTTGTGCCTTATGTGCCTCTTTGTGGCAACACTCGATCGATGGCCGCCGTGACTCGCGTCACTGGCACACGAAGGATACATTCGGGCTGCGCAAATTTCTCGCAAAAATATCCGTGACACGGCTGGCACGGCATCTCTTCAAAGACGACTTCGGCCGGCGCTGAATTCCACGGTCGCCAGTGCGCGATGTTTGAAGATCCAAACACAACCACGCATCGCGTCCCGACCGCGGCTGCGATGTGCGCGATACCGCTATCGTTGCCGACAAACACTTGCGACCTCCTGGCGAGCGCAGTCACTTCCGGAAGCGAAAGATCCAACGTCACCACCGGTACCGAAGACGACTCGACAAGCGTGTCCAACACTGCATGTTCATGTGGCGCTGCGATTGCAACCGGCGCGAAGCCGCGTTCGGCCAGGTATTCAACCACACGCGCGAAGTTTTCAGTCGCCCATTGTTTTGTTGCAAAGGCAGCCGCGGGATGAATGAGCGCGATCTTTCGATCTTCAAGTCCGATCGCCGCCAGGCGCTGGTTGATCGTTGCGGCGGCTTGGGGTGAAACACCTAACACGGTGCGCGGTCGATCAGTAATCGGAACTCCGGTCCAACCAAGCAGCGCGAGTTGTTGCTCGACCGAGTGGGTCTTCTGTTGTCCCCAAAGCAGCAAAGGCGACGGCGCCTGATGGTTGTGAAGTTGCGCGTATTGATAAGTCTTGAAACCAACACGATGCCGTGCGCCGGTGGCTCGCGACAGAAAAGTCGCGGTTGTGCCGCCGTGAAGATTGTAAACAACGTCGTAATCGCTCCCGCGTAGTTCACGCGCCACGCGCGCTCGAGACATAAACCCGCCGCGCTCGATGGCCACGACGTTGTCGATATGTGGATGATGATCGAGCAGCGGCGCGACCCAGTCTTCAACCAGAATGTCTACTTGAACACGCGGAAGAAAGCGCTTCAGCGCCACGACGGAAGGGGTTGCAAGCACCGTGTCGCCGATCGAGCGCAACCGGACGAGAAGAACCTTTCTAACTTCCGACCAGTCCCAGCGGGGGGCCGCCAACGGTTGCGCGGCGTCCTGACCTTGAACGATGTCGCGCAGGCTGTTCATCGCGCTTAGTCTTCGATAGTCGCCTCGTCGATGAGCATCACGGGGATATCGTCGCGAATCGGATAAACGCGTTTGCATTCAACGCATTTGAGCGCGCTGCCGTCGGGCTTGGGTTCGACCTTAGCCTTGCAAGCTGGACACGCGAGTATTTCCAAGAGTTCCTGACTGACTGCCATGAAATTGAGCTTACCACAAAAGAGTTTTGGCCGCAGATGAACGCAGATGAACGCTAATTTTTTAACCTGCGGCCATCTGCGTTTATCTGCGGCTAAAACATGCCCTATACTTTCTGCAACGATGTCGCTGGAATTCGCACTGCAATACGCCTGCCCCCTGCGCACAAACTATTCCGAACGCCACCTTCGCGAGTGGGGCCGGTTGAGCAGCCTGCACGCAAAGCTGACCACCAGCGACACTACCGCGCCCTCGATCGATAAACTTCTGTGGGTTGAAAACGCGAGCGCCGATATCGAACGGATGCAGGAAGCGACGAGTGTGTGCAGCCAGTGTCCGGCGTGCCTGCCGCTCGACACTGCCGGCGAGGGTGAGTTGGTTGGGTGTTTGGGTCGGATCAACTATCCGATCGAGGCGCAGTTTGAAAAGTTTCTCGCCGATCGCGTGCAGCTTTCGCTTGATACGCTCGACAAGGAAGACCAGCCGCGACTGCTGCGCATCCTGATCGATCCGGAGTCGCCGTTTGATGGTGAGGCGACGAAAGAGTTGCGGCGTGTGATTACCGACGATGGTTTGCGATTTTTCGAGTTGCGCGTTCCGATTGTTCTGACGCGTGAAGCGGCTCGCCTCACGACGGACAACATCTTCGATCTGCTCGCGGGCTTTCGTTCCGAAGACAGCGAAACAACTACCTACACGCGCGAACTTCCCTTCGAAGCGACCGGCGACTACTACGACTTTCTCGATCTCATCTTGCGCAGTGAGCTAGGTCAATCCGAAGTCGCCCGGCTGACCTCGCGCAGCCGCAACTACAACCAGTTCCTTCGCCTCCTCACCGCAATCGAGAAAGCAGAGGCACTCAATACTCGCGTGTTGATTGATTAATCGTTACTGCTTGCGCTCGTCCAGCATTCGCAACGTGTCGAGGATGAGATTCGTGTTGCTGACTGCTTGAATGCGAGTGGGAAATTGTTCCGAGGTTTTTTGGAATTCAAATGTGCCGCTGGTGATCTCGACTACTTTCTGAAAACCCATGTCGCCGGCGTCACCCTCGCACACTGCATCGACAATGCGGCCGTCGTTGAACTTGACCTGGCCCTGTCGTTTCGGATCGGTGAGCGTCAGGACGCCGTTCAAACGCGCGTTTTCGATGACTTGAATCGCGTCGAAAACGCTGATCGTCGTGAGATCGCCGGCGAGTGTAAAGTGCTTGCGTTCAAACTGCGGTTCTGGTGCGGGCACCGGTTTCAGATCCGGGCGCCGCGCGCGACGAATGGCTTCGAGTCCGCTAGCGATGTTGATTCGTTCGTCGAGATTCTTCGCCTCGAGCAGACGGTCATAGGCCGCGTCAAAGTCTTCGCGTTCGATGTAGAGACTGGCTAGGGCCAGACACTGCCGCGCAGCTTCTTCGACTTGCTTGTTACCGGCGCAGATCTCGCGCAGACGTTCGCGCAATTTGATTGAACGACTGTTCACTTCCAGTGCAGTGCGCAGGCGTTTGATGGCCCGTTCGGGTGCCTGATACTTAATGAACAGTTCAGCGTCGAGCAAGGCCGCTTCGATCTCGCTGACGTGCTCGGTTTGTGAGTCAGTAACTGGCATTCCAACCTGGAGTTTACCAGCACGAAGGTCCTTTTTGCAGGAAAAATACGCGTTACAGTTAGGAACTTTCGAACTTCAAAGGCAACGCAATCGTACGAAAGTCATCACAAGAAATGGAACGGAAAACGACAATGAACCGCTGGATGAAAAGACGAATCGAGAGATCCCGGGCACGTTGCGAAAAGCAACGCAGCCGCGGATAACACGGATTGTTTACGGATTGCGGGTTGTTTTTTTGAGATTCTCAAAAACCACTCTCTTGAACTCAGGCCTCTCGCCGAAATTCAGTAGTAACCCCACTTCAATATCCGTCGCTCTCAGATAATTCAAAAGTTGTGCGCGGTGTGATGAATCCAAGCCGCGTGCTGCTTTAAGCTCAAGCAACACGCAGCCCTCGACCACTACGTCGGCCTCGAAATGTCCCACCCGATGTCCTCGAAACCACACAGGAATAGCCACTCGACTAGCGACCGTTAGCCCTGCCGTTTCGAGAGCAACCACCAGAGATCGATGGTAAACCGACTCAAGGAACCCGTGTCCCAGCTCGTTATAAACGTCATAGAACACTCGCAGGATCCTATCCGTGACAGATCCGTGCTTTAGATCCGTTTTCATCTGCGGCCAAAATCAACCTTCACTCCAACACGGATCTGCCTTGGACGCATGGTCCTTTGCGGGACGAGAAATGAGTCATCGATAAATTCAGATCCGAAACTGAAGACCGTCTTATTCAGCACATTATCGAACTCCACCAACAATCTGGCGCGCCCAATCTGACGCATGACATTCAAATCAAGCACGAACTGTCCTGGCCCACGCCCGGCGTTCCGCGGTAAGTTTCCACTCTGACCAATCTGCGGCACGCTGAACGCCTGGACCACCTGCGGATCCAGCGGCTCCCCAGGTTTCCGCCAATGCAACAAACGCAGATCCCCAGAGTAGTTCGGCCGATCATTCGAGACATCGTCGAGATTTCGATCCACACCACCGAGGGAAATATTGAACGGCGCTCCCGAAGCCACACGCCAGATCGGCGACAACTGCCACCCACCAAGATCAAACATTCCCGAGAACACGAACCGATGCCTTCGATCGAGCAGACTCCGCGCACGCTCCGCACGAAAGTCTCCCGGCACCAGCGCATCAGACGTATTTACTATCCCATCATCGATCAAACTCGACAGCGTATAACCCGCGCGAAAACCAACCTGCGAAGTGAACTGCTTTCGCAGCTCGAGCGTCATCCCGCGATAGAAACTGTTGCCTGCCGAGATCAACTGTTCGAGCTCGCCACGGCCTGGATCCGGACGTAAGCCATTGATCGCCGCCAGTGCGACGTTGAGCATCGTCGTCGACGATGGACTGTTGAGATTCATCACCGAGATGGGAACACCGAACTCAATTACGCGACTGACGGAATTAACGGTCGAGCTCCCGAAGACAAACCGCACCAACTCTCCCGCCGTCGCCGCGCCGTAAAGCGAACGACTAAAGTTTGGGAAATCACGCGAGGCCAGAAACTCTGAAAAGTTCTTGTACGCAGCCGGCAGCACGGGCGCGTTCGCGTTGAACTCTCGCCACAGATGTATCCCGCGCGTGAGCGTGAAGTTTGCTTCGACTGCGTAGCCGCGACCCAGATCACGTTCGACACCGGCATTGACCTGATAGCTCTCCGGAATTCTCAACCGGGGATCCAAACGTCGTGAGAAGTTCGTACTCAACACACCGAAGTCAGGCGTGAGCGTCTCAGGAAAATGAATGTGCGCAGCGATGAAGGCGCGTGGATCCGGAAGCAGGTTGGTATCGAAGAAACGCTGCTGCTTACCTAACGTGAAGTCGTCGATAGTACGCAGCAAGGGGCGGTTGAAGAAGATGCCACTGCCGAAGCGCAGAACAAGTCTTCCGGAGTCGAGCGGACTGCAGGCAAGCGAGAACCTTGGGCCAAAATTGTTCGCGTCGTTCAGGATCGTTTCGTACTCGTAACGCAAGCCATAACTCAACAGCAGCTTGGGCCAGACTTGCCACTCGTCCTGTAAAAACACGCCGGCGTATTGATTTTTCTGCGTCGAGGAGCTCTGAAAGTTTTGCCGAAAGCGACTCGGCACACTATTCAGAAAGTCACTCGCACTCGCGAAGTTGAACGTTCCGCTGAGATCCGAGAGATCGATAAACGTGGATCGCACGTGATGAATATCAATGCCGAACTTCAACGAGTGATTTCCCGTAATTAACGAGAGCACATCCTGCAATTGCTCGCGTTCTTCCCGGCGGTCACTACCGCCGGACGTCGAAGAACCCGCCACTAAAGTTCCTGTTCGCCTTTCCGGATCGTCAACCGCCAGCGAATCCTTCAGGCTGATGAGCACGACCTGACTGTTGCCGCCACGAGCTTCGAACGCCGGCGCTAGTCGTGAATATTGAAAACGCAACTGATTCACCGCGCGCTCTGAGAAAACAAACGTGTCGGAGAACGAGAACGCATCCGAATTGCGTCGTTTGCCCTGCAACGATTCGGCAAGCCTGTTGCCGCCACCAAACTGTCGCAGGTTAATAAACCGTCCGCCCTGGTAAACGAGCGACGCGTTATGCATCGGGCCAAACTGATGGTCCACGCGCGCAGTGATGCTCGTGTTCTTCATCGGCGTACTTACTGATGAGACAAACGGCGCGACTTCAGCAGCCGATTCCGCATCCTCCAGACGACTGCGACTCAAATCAGTGGGAGCCGGTAGCGGAAACTTCGCGTTCTGCCGCACCGGCACGAGCGTGTCGATCAGCGCACTGTCCAACACCTTGTTCAATTCGTAAGAGATAAAGAAAACCGTCTCGCTGACAAATGGTCCACCGAGGGTGAAGCCCATGTCGTGTTCCTGTAACGGCAGTCGCGGAATGCTGAGCGAGTTGTTTCGGAACGTGTTTGCGTTTAGTGCTTCGTCGCGGAAGAAGTAGAAGCCGCGCGCATGAAATTGTTTTGAGCCGCTGCGTGTGCGCAGGTTCACGCGACCGCCGGATGCGCGCCCGTACTCCGCCGAGAACTGATTCGTAATTACCTGCACCTCCGCAACTGACTCGATCGACGGTTGAAAACGTTCGCGAGCAGAACGGTCGTCGTTGTTGTCGAGTCCGTCGATTGTCAGGTTGTTGGAGTAAGCAGGCGCGCCGGCGAGCGAGAATGTTCCCGCTTCCTCGGGCGTGTTCGAGTGAATCACGTTTCGATCTTCGGCAAGATCGCGTGTCGAGAGTGGCTCTTCAGTGACGCCCGGCAGCGTGAAAATCAAATCGAGCACCGAACGCGTCGTGGTTGGCAGCGACTCGAGTTCGCGCGTTGCGAGAGTCGCGCCGGTTACGGTTCGCCTTGAATCGACTACCGGAACACCAGCGGCAGCAACGACAACAGGTTCGACTTCGACGTTCGCCGGAATCAGTGTGACGGGCAGTTCGATGCTCTGGCCTGAGAGGGCTACGACGCCCGTCAACTGCACCGTCGCGAAACCTTTAAATGAAACCCGCACCGCGTAAGTTCCCGGCTCCAACTGGATCAGCCGGAAACGACCTTCGGCGTCGGTGATTGTCGTTCGTGTTTGGCCTGTCTTGAGAAGTCTGGCTTGAACATCCGCGCCCTGAATCACCGCCGAGTTTTGATCGGCGATGCGACCAGAGATCACGACTGTGTCGAGGTCTTGTGCGTGAACGTTGACACTGAATAGAAAGATAGTGAGAAGTGTGAGACGTGAGGTCATTGTTTGTAACTCCTTGTGAGGTTTCTTAAAGCGGGAGCGACTTTAGCACATGATTTACACGATTCACAGGATGAACAGGATAACCCTGTAAATCGTGAAAATCTTGGAAATCATGTCCAAAGACTGGCTAACGCGAAGAGCGTCTTCGAAGCGCAGCGGCGCGTGTCAGCGGGACTAATGCATCGCTTCCCTCGGGCGCGGCTTCGAAGTTCGTCAACTCTTCCGCATGCGACTGCAAGTACTGGAAGAACCTTTCAAACTCCTGCTGCATCGCATCCATCTTCTCGCGCATGTTGAGAATGATCTCAACCCCCGCGAGATTCACGCCGAGGTCGCGCGTCAACGACAGGATCAACTCGAGCCGCTCGAGATCCGTGTCTGTATAGAGACGTGTGTTGCCCTCAGATCGCGAAGGCTTCAGCAAGCCTTCACGTTCGTAGAGTCTGAGCGTCTGCGGATGAATGCCATACTGATCCGCGACGGCGCTGATCGTGTATGTTCGCGGCTTTCTGCTCACTCCAACCCCATCTCAACGCGCGGATTCGTCGTGTTCAACTTCGAATACTCGCGCAGCAATTCTTTCGTCTCTTCCGAAATCACTTTCGGCAACGTCACCTGCACTTCGACGAACTGGTGTCCCTTCGCGCCCGGATTGCGCAACGACGGCGCACCGCGATCGCGCAGTCGAAACTTTTGTCCCGACTGCGTTCCGGGCGGAATGCGCAACTGTGACTTGCCTTCAACCGTCGGCACTTCGATCTTCGCACCGAGCGCTGCCTCAGGAACAGTGATCGGCACCGTCACGTAGATGTTGTCGCCTTTGCGCGTGAAATATTTGTGATGGCCGACGTTCGTGATGATGTAGAGATCGCCCGCTGGTGCGCCCAAACGTCCACCTTCGCCTTTGCCGGGAATCTTTACACGCGAGCCGGTTTCGACGCCGGCCGGAATGCGAACCTTCACCGTTTCTGTCTTCGGGACGGTTCCTTTTCCGTTACAGAGCGAACAAGGCGCGCGCCGCCGTCCAGTGCCGCCGCAATCGGGACACTCCTGCGCGAACCGCAGCCGGCCGCCCGAGCGTTGTACCTGGCCGCTGCCTTTGCACGTCGAACACACAACCGCCGGTCCGCCAATATCGCCCGCGCCGTTGCAACGTGAACACTGCTCGGAACGATTGACCGTAATGTTTGTGGTTAAGCCCTTGATCGCTTCCTCAAACGAAAGCGAAAGCGGCATCTCGATGTCGTCGCCACGTTTGGGTTGTGGCCGCGGCGGTTCCTTTTCGCGCGTGGCGCCGCCGCCAAAGAGGTCAGCAAAGATGTCTCGGAAACTGCTGCCGGTGCTGCCCCCGCTCGAGCTTGTCGTTCCGCCACTCCAGTCAAAACCAGTGAAATCAAAACCTGGGGCAGTGCGTCCGCCGCCCGATGGACCAGCACCTCGCGCCGCCGCATCGGCGAGGTTTTCAGAGTACTGCCCAAAACGATCGTAAACGCTGCGCTTCTTCGGATCCGAAAGCACGTCGTGCGCTTCCGACATCGCTTTGAAGCGTTCCTCGGCTGCTTTGTCACCCGGATTTACGTCCGGATGATACTTGCGCGCCAAACGGCGATAAGCCTTCTTGATCTCTTCGGGCTTGGCGTCGCGCTTGATGCCGAGTATTTCGTAATAGTCCTGCTTGGTAGCCATCTAATTAATGCCGATTGAAGAAAAGGCGGAGGAAACGCTATCTCCGCCTCTTCAAATTGGCAATCGAAATTGGCAATTTGCCGTTTATTTGTTCTCGTCCACGTCCACGTACTCAGCGTCAATCACATTGTCGTCGGTTCCTGAACTCGTGCCCGTCGACGATGCGCCTGCCGCTGATGCCTGATCACTTGCGCCCTGCGATCCCGGCGGTGGCGCCTGCTGATACAGCGCTTCAGCAAGTTTGTGCGACGCGGTCTGAAGCTGGTTGAATGCCTCGTTGAGCTTTTCAACGTCGCCTTCCGCATGTACTTTCCTCGCCTCGGCAATTGCCGACTCAACATCAGAAGCAACTGCACCGACCTTCTCGCGATTTTCGTTGAGCACCTTCTCCGTCTGGTAGATCAAAGTATCCAGACGATTGCGCGCTTCGATCTCATCGCGCTTGCGAGCGTCGTCAGCAGAGTGCGATTCGGCATCCTTCATCATCCGATCGATCTCGTCTTTCGACAGACCGGAAGAAGCCGTGATCGTGATCTTCTGCTCGCGACCCGTACCCATGTCCTTCGCCGATACGTTGACGATGCCGTTCGCGTCAATGTCGAAAGTGACTTCGACTTGCGGCATGCCACGCGGTGCCGGTGGAATACCGACCAGGTGAAACTTACCCAAGGTCCGGTTGTCGGCAGCCATTCCTCGCTCGCCCTGAAGCACGTGAACTTCAACCGACGTTTGATTGTCGGAAGCAGTTGAAAAGATCTCTGACTTCCGCGTCGGAATGGTCGTGTTTCTTTCGATCAACTTCGTGAACACGCCACCGAGGGTCTCGATGCCGAGGCTCAGCGGTGTGACGTCGAGCAGAAGGATGTCGGTCTTCTCGCCGGAAAGAACACCCGCCTGCACGGCTGCGCCGATCGCGACGACTTCGTCAGGGTTCACACTCTTGTTTGGCTCTTTGCCAAACACTTCCTTGACGATTTCCTGAACCTTCGGGATACGTGTCGAACCACCAACGAGTACGACCTCATCGATCTTCTTCGCATCGACGCCCGCATCCTTCAACGCTGTTTCCACCGGTCCTTTGAGTCGCGACAGGATTGGATCCACCAACTGCTCGAAACGCGCCCGCGTGAGTTTCATCGCGAGGTGTTTCGGACCTGACTGGTCGGCAGTGACGAACGGTAGATTGATCTCCGTCTCCATCGTGCTCGACAGTTCGATCTTTGCTTTCTCGGCCGCTTCCTTCAAACGCTGAAGCGCCATTTTGTCGTTCGAAAGATCGATCCCCTGATCTTTCTTGAACTCATCGATGATCCACTCGATCAGACGCTCGTCAATGTCGTCGCCGCCAAGGTGTGTGTCGCCATTCGTTGACTTCACTTCAACCACGCCTTCGCCGACCTCGAGGATCGAGATGTCGAACGTGCCGCCGCCGAAGTCGAACACCGCGATCGTCTCGTCTTTCTTCTTGTCGAGACCATACGCGAGTGCGGCTGCCGTCGGCTCGTTCACGATACGCATCACTTCCAGGCCCGCGATTCGGCCGGCGTCCTTGGTCGCCTGGCGCTGCGAGTCGTTGAAGTATGCCGGAACGGTGATAACGGCCTTGTCAACTTTCTGGCCGAGATAGTCTTCGGCTGACTGCTTCATCTTCTGAAGGATGATCGCCGAGATTTCCGGAGGGCTCCACTCCTTGCCGCCGGCGCTGATACGCACGTCGCCGTTGCCTGAGCCCTGCACCTTGTATGGAACCTGCTTAATCTCTTCAGTAACTTCGTTATAGCGACGTCCCATGAATCGCTTGATTGAATAGACTGTGTTTTCAGGGTTGGTTACCGCCTGACGCTTGGCAACCTGACCAACAAGGCGACTCCCGTCCTTGGTGAAAGCCACGACCGATGGCGTGGTGCGGCCACCTTCGGAGTTGGTGATCACGGTTGGCTCACCGCCTTCCATCACGGCTACGACCGAGTTGGTTGTTCCTAGGTCAATTCCAATAATCTTGCTCATCTTCTTTTAGTCTCCAAAACCTTCCTTGATTGCATATTCTGACCCGGCGCGAACCGCGCTCGGCTCTCTGAGGCACTCGCCTTGAACGCACGCTCAATATAATACCTGAGTGCGGCGTTGTCAACTTTTCTTGAGTGCGTTTAGCGTCTATTTATTGTCGAAGCGGCGGTCTTCGTTGACGAGTTTGGAGACGAAGAAGACGTAGTGGGCGCCGGAGAGGACGGCGAGGGCGAAGACGGTGGTGTAGATGGTTGGGAGGTAGTAGCCGGTGCCGTAGGGGACGCTTGCCGCGAAGATAATCATGCCGATAGCGACGATCTGGACGGTGGTGTTGATTTTGCCCAGCATCGAGGGGCGAAAACCGCGGAAGCCCGTCACGACGTTAATGGCGGCCGCGCCGACGAGGATGAAGACGTCACGGCTGATTACCGCCACTGTTACCCAAAATGGGACAGGAAGGTGTGACGGCAACGGCTGGGTGAAAACCGAACGCATCGATAGGACAACAAACGCTGTAACCAGCATCAGTTTGTCTGCGATTGGATCGAGAATGGTGCCGAGCTGTGATTTCTGGTTAAAGCGTCTCGCTAACAGTCCGTCCAGACCGTCTGTCACGCCGGCAGAAACGAAGACTGCAAGCGCGAGTATGAAGCGTTGATAGAAAAGCAGCGAGACGAAGACCGGAATCAAAACCATCCGGAAGACGGTCAGGAGATTAGGGACGGTAATTATCCGCGAGGACATTGGCCACAAAGAGGCACAAAAACACAAAAGAAAAACTTGTTCTTGTATTGCCCCTCCTTTTAATTATTTTGAGCCTTATGTGCCTTTTTGTGGCTCGGATCGGAGTTCTAGTAAAGAGATTTCAGGAGGGCATCCATACCTGATGGGTAAAACTACAGTTCCCAAACCGCGATTGACGTAAATCTGAGTGTTGCTCAGGCGCCCGAGGCCTTTCAACAGACGTTTGCGAGCGCCGCGTACTGTGCTGCGTTCGCCTCTGATCGCCACCTGGCCACCGTGTGTATGTCCGCTCAGAACTAAATCGACCGAAGCTCGCGCGGCGCGGCGGAGAATGATCGGATTGTGCGCCAGCAGCAGCTTCATCTCGTCTTCGCGCGCGCCTGCCAGCGCCAGCGGCAAGTCTTCGAGACCCACCATCGTGTCGTCAACACCTGCCAGCCAAATTGAAGCGCCGTTCTTTTCGAAGTGAATGCCTTCGTTTATCAGTACGGTGATTCCCTCGGCGCGAAAAAGGTCGGTTATTAAATCGGCGTCGGTCCAGTGGTCGTGATTACCCAAGACGGCATAAACGCCATACTTCGCTTTCAAACGACCCATCATCTCGGCGCAGGGCGCAGCATAATGTCGTTCTTTGGAAATGTAATCGCCGGTCAGCGCGATGATGTCGGGTTGCAGGCGGTTGGCGGTATCAACGGCGCGCTCGATCTGTTCGCGGTCTGAAAAAGGGCCGTGGTGAATGTCGGAAAGCTGAACAACGCGAAAACCGTCGAAGGCTTTTGGCAGGCGGCTCAACTGGATACGCTCGTGCTCGATGCTGAGCATGTACGGCTCGGTGAGTGCGGCGCGAGCAACATGCGTCAGGCTAAGCGCGAGGGAACGCAAAGGCGTGTCTGGTTGTTTGGAACCGCCGTAAGGCGCGACACGTCTACGTTGATTCCATCGAATGGGAGTCGCCATATTTTAGTGTTTAGATGGCGCCAACCTGCCGGGGAGACGCCTCGTAGGTGGGGCGCATTATAGAGACCTCCCCTCGCGGACGCAACCCGCGAAGCGTACGCAACACCACCGCCACGGCGAAGATATGTGCCATAATCGGTCACTTTCTTCGGAAAACCTAATGAAACGCGCAACTGTACTTATCGGTCTCGGAGTGTTTTTTATTATCACGACCTGCGTGTTTGCGGCCGGCGAAGGTGCTACAGGCACCGAGTCGCACGGGCTGGACACGTCAGTCCTGATCGGCGTCGCCGTCATGCTTGTGATTGCTAAGTTGATGGGCGAGGTGTTCGAACGTTTGCGGCAACCGGCAGTGCTGGGTGAACTGGTTGCGGGAATCCTGCTTGGCAACCTCGTGATCTTTGGATTTACGCAGGCCGAGTCATTAAAGACCAACGAGACAATCGCGGCGCTCGCGGAGCTCGGGGTCATCATTCTCCTGTTCGAAGTCGGACTTGAATCCGATTTGAAGGAGATGATGGAGGTTGGGTGGTCGTCCCTGCTTGTCGCTGTTCTCGGTGTAATCGCGCCTTTCGCTCTCGGCTGGGCTTTTTCGGCTTACCTGATACCTGACGAACATCGACTCGCCCACACCTTCATCGGCGCTACGCTTTGCGCGACGAGCGTCGGCATCACCGCCAGAGTTTTTAAAGATCTCGGAAAGCTCGGCACGCGCGAAGCGCGAATCATCCTTGGCGCCGCGGTGATCGACGACGTGCTGGGATTGTTGATTCTCGCCGTCGTCGCCGGAGCTATCAAAGCCGCGGCAACAGGCGCGTCAGTTTCGATGTTCGATGTGGGGCTCATCGGAATCAAGTCGCTCGCATTTTTAATCGGTTCAATTGTGGTGGGACAGTTTCTCGTTCCACGCCTGCTGCGCGGTGCGGGTCGCTTGGAGACGAGAGGTGTTTTGCTGACGCTCGCGATCTCGTTTTGCCTGTTTCTAGCATGGGCAGCAGCGAAGGTTGGACTCGCACCGATCGTCGGCGCGTTCGCAGCAGGACTCGTTCTCGACGAAGTTCACTACAAACCCAAGGGTGGTCGCAACGAACGGGACCTTCACGATCTGCTACAGCCTGTCAGCACCGTTCTCGTGCCGATCTTTTTCGTGCTCATGGGATTGAAAGTCGATCTACGGCTGTTTACGCGGCTCAACATTCTCGGCCTTGCCGCCGCTTTAACAATCGCCGCAATTCTTGGCAAACAGGTCTGTTCATTCGGAGTAATCGAGCGAGGCATCAATCGTGTTGCAATCGGTTTAGGGATGATTCCGCGTGGCGAAGTGGGACTGATCTTCGCCGGTATCGGTGCGACTCTGATGTTGCCCTCCGCGTCGGGTGAGAACGTGCCCGTGATTAGCTCGGCGATTTTCGGCGCCGTTGTTATCATGGTCATCATCACAACACTGATTACGCCGATCACCTTGAAGTGGTCGTTGGGGAGAAAACGAACGAGCAAACGGGAGGGATAGCGATGGCAAGAGCCAAGGATCAGCACAAGGCGGGTATTCCCCCAAAGCCACGTGGACAGCAAACGGGATTCGCAGGTAATCCGGATCAGAATCGCGAGGAGATGAAGAAGACACCCGCATTGCGTGGCCGGCGCAAGAAGGAGAACAAGATGTTCGCCGACGCTTCGGAGCAACACATCGCGGGTAATGCCGCCACTCCGAGCACGAATGCGCCCTCGACGATCGCAAACCTGGGCACAAAGAAACACAGAAAAAATCAGGCTTGATCGGATTCCCGCGCTTCTCGCCAACCGATTCGCCGCATTCGTGTCTGTATGATTGTGAGCGAAAGCGATAGCGATCTCATCAGACGCGCGCAAGCAGAGGACATCGATGCCTTCTGCCTGCTGGCTGAGCGCTACGCGCGCCGCATTCACCTGCTCGCCTCACACTACTGCCGCAACCTTCAGGACGCGGAAGATCTGTCACAGGAAGTTTGGCTGAAGGTTTACCAGGCGCTCGGATCGTTTCGTTTCGATTCCTCTTTCTACACGTGGCTGCGACGGATCACGATCAATACGTTCCTCAATCATCGTCGCGCGAGTTTCTTTCGACGCCAGGGCCAAACTACAGCCGTACAACTCGTGCAAATCGATTCGGAAACGCCGGAGAAGTTTTTCGAGTCGCAGTCGTCCTCGCCTGAAAACATTTATAACAAGTTACTTTTTGAGAATGTGGTTAGCGCGCTCGCCGAGTTGACGCCGTCGCAGCGACTCTCGTTTCTGCTGCGCCACTACGAAGGCATGTCTTACGAAGAGATCGCGAGCGCGATGAACTGTTCCACGGGCACGGTGAAGAAAGGCGTTTGGCGTGCCATCGGCAAGCTGCGCGCGCGACTCGCTCCTGACACGGAAGAACCCGAAGGGCTCACGAGCCTGGCGAACGAGTATTGAACGGAGTATTTCGATGCACAACTGCAAGGACGCAAAAGAACAACTGACGGAGCTGCTGTTGGATGGAAACAGTGGCGCCGAAGAAGTGCTGGACCACTGCGTAGAATGCCGCGCGGAACTTGAAGCGCTCGCGGCAACGCTGCGAATGACCACGAGACTGCGCGAAACTGCGATGCCAAGCGAGAGCTATTGGACCAGTTACCACGAGCAGCTTCGCGAACGACTGACAGAAAGCTTTCACGCAAAGGCGCAAAGACAAAGACTAAGACACGCAACGGCACAAAGAAAAGAATTCAAGCCGGGCCTCGGCTTTCTCTTTGCGTTTTTGCGTAAACCTTTGCGCCTTTGCGTGAAGACTTTCTTATGGCGTGTTCCGGTGCCGCTCGGCGTTGCCCTGTTTGCTGTTGGTTTTGTGTTTGCTTTGTTTGCGATTCGAATCGCGCGTACGCAACCTGTTCAACCTCCGGTCGTCATCCACGTGCCGGTTGAGGTTCCGGTGGTCCAGGAGAAGACGGTTACGCGAGTTGTTTATCGAGATCGTCAAAGGCCCTTGAAGTCGGCTAAACGATCTGTCGTTGTGCCAACGGTTCAAAATACTTTCGCTCAGTTCAAACCCACGGATGAAGTCAAGCTCACCGTAATCAAAGGAGGATCGCTGAATGAGAAATAAGTTCTGGATCCTTCTGCTTTGTATTCAACTCTTCGGCCTTACTGCCCTGGCCCAAAACCCTGCGAAGCGCCAGCTCGTGCTGCAACTCGCGAACGGCGGTTTTGTGGCTTTCCGAAGTGAAATGCCCGGCAGCAATACGACAAGTCCGCTCGCCGCGTTGCTCTACGCCCAGGCCTTCGCCGGCGAGAATCGGATCATTCATCGCGTGTTGACTGATGCTCAGCAAAATGTCGTCTTTGGTTACGACTTGTGGGTCAACGCCGATCCGATCACCAAGAAGTTCAGCGTCGCAGTTTTGCCTGCTGATGAAGCGTTTCGCAGAAGTTTTCTCAAGGATTTCACCCCACCGCGTCCCAACAGCGCTTTCGCTACGTTTCCCAAATCAACGACCCCGCAAACCCTCGACGACGGCGACGCCGTTTCGCTCGAGTTGCTCGTCAATCATGAATCGGGCGCGAAGATCGTCGACGTCGTCAAGGTCACGTTCGATCGAACCACCTTGCGCGAGAGTAATCTCGAAACAGCACCAAAGGACTTCACTCTCGATGCGGTCGCACTCGGAGTAAAGAATTACAGTCTGCTCATCAACGGCAACGAGGTGAGTAAGAGCAAGTCGAGGATTGGATGCAGCGGCGCGCTGTTGTGGCTTTACATCCCCGAGCGCGGCCGCTTCATCTTCTCGCTCGTGCCACGCGATGGATACGACTTTCAAAAAATCGCCGTACTCGATGAAAACAAGATCGCATTCACGATCGACGGCGAACATTATGAATGGGTTTCCGGCACGTCCATCCTGCCGAGCGGCGGCACGTGGAATCTCTGGGTGTTGCGCGACACGAAGTACACCCCGCTGTTCAGCTCCGAGGAGTCAGAGCCTCGCTCAGCTCCGAAGTCGCCGAGCATATTTGATCGACTCCAGGGAGCGCTGAATAAGCAGGGCGCAACACTGACCATCATTACGCCGAACGGCAGTCGAACCAAAACTACAGTTGTTGGACAACAGCGCGTGATGGTTGGTGGTGCTGACAACATGGAAAACCTTTTGCCGAAGAGTCCTTAAACTCCCCGCGTCAATAGTTAATTAACAGTCTCAGCGAACGAAAGCGGCTGAGCTTGGATCGGCGTGTGCCTACACATTCAAAGGAGATAGCAAATGAACAAGACTCGTTTCCTCGTTGCCTTACTCAGCGTGTTGTTTATGCAATCGCAAGCGGAGTCGCAGTCAACAGAGATGCCGAAGTATGAGGTGGCGGCGGAGTTCACGACGCTCGAGCGCGAAAGTTACGACGGCAGAACCGAACCGGGATTCGGCGCGCGGTTCACCTTCAATTTGAATCGAGTGGTTAGCCTCGAGACGGCGGGTTACTTCTTCCCGAAGCAGTGCATTGATTGCAGCAACAACGGAAACGTCACGGAAGTACTCGCAGGCGTAAAGGTTGGGAAGAGATTCGAGCACTGGGGGATCTTCGCGAAAGCGCGTCCCGGTGTAATCAGTTTCAGTCGGGGCCAGTTTGATGTGAGGCCGGCTCCGTCGATCATTGGGTTTCCGTTTCAATTCTTTCCG
>DATDFT010000037.1:0-12744 GCA_036522475.1 Pyrinomonadaceae bacterium
GCCAGATGACGAAATGTGGTCACTGGTACATGCAAAATTCCTACAGATCTGGACCAAACGTGTGTGGCGGGGGAGTTGCCAACGTACCCAACCGCAGTGACGAAGTGAAGAAGAGAGGAAGGGTGCAATGGCTAACAAAAAGCTTGCGGGGAAAGTTGCGGTTGTGACGGGTGCGTCGAAGGGAATCGGCGCGGGTATCGCCAAGTATCTCGCCGTCGAAGGCGCGTCGGTAGTGGTTAACTATGCCTCGTCGAAGGAAGCAGCGGACGAGGTGGTCAACGAAATAACTAGAGAAGGCGGAAAGGCGATCGCGGTCCAGGCTGATGTCGCAAAGCAGAAGGACATCGAACACCTCTTCGCAGAGACAAAGAAAGCCTTTGGCCGGCTCGACATTTTGGTTAACAACGCCGGCGTCTACCAGTTTGCGCCGCTCGAAGAAGCGACTGAAGCTCAACTTCACCGGCAGTTTGGCATCAACGTCTTCGGACTGATTCTGGCAACGCGTGAGGCGTTGAAATATTTCAGCGCGGACGGTGGCAGCGTGATCAATATCGGCTCGACCGTAAGCTCGTTGACGCCGCCGAGCAGCGTCGTGTACACGGCGACCAAGGGAGCGGTTGACGCGGTCACGCGCGTGCTGGCGAAGGAACTTGGACCAAAGAAGATTCGCGTGAACTCCATCAACCCGGGCATGGTTGAGACTGAGGGATTTCACGCGTTAGGCATTCCCGGCAGCGACTTTGAGAAACAAGGAATCGCACAGACGCCGCTTGGTCGCATCGGCCAGCCGCAGGATATCGCACCAACAGTGGCGTTTCTTGCGTCAGCAGACAGCGGATGGGTCACCGGAGAGTTGCTTCAAGTCGCAGGAGGACTGCGTTAATTCAGCTCGCCCAAGACAAGGCGCAAGGTAGAACTTTGCGCCTTGCATTTTCGAAAGTGGGATGATGAGTCCCGCAACCGAAACGTCGACTCACCAAATCTTTCGAATCCAAGGCGATTTTCTGCCCCACTCGGCTTGGCACAACCTTTGACACCGCCCGTCTCAGATCACAAGAAGCATAAAAGAGGTGACGCGATGACAGGTTTTTGGCAGGACTTGCGCCGGGCGTTGCGTGGCATGCTGAAACAACCCGGCTTCACGCTGATCGCAGCAATCACGTTGGCCCTCGGTATCGGCGCGAACACCGCGATCTTCAGCGTCATCAACGCGCTGATTCTCAACGCCGCACACTTTACGGAAGCGGACCGCGTCGTCGCGCTCTGGCGAACGCAAAAAGACAAACGTGATAAAGCGCCCGCATCGTATCTCGACCTTCAGGAATGGTGCGCGCAGAGTAATAGCTTCGAAGCAATCGCCGGTTATAAACCCAATCCCTTCACTCTGGTTGATGAACAGGCGGAACGCGTGCAGGGCATGCGCGTCACCGCCAACTTTCTCTCATTGCTCAAGGTCAAGCCCATGCTGGGCCGTGACTTTCAACCTGATGAAGAGAAGCGTGGCGCCAGAGACGTCGTCATTGTCAGTCACCACTTTTGGCAGACACGTTTGGGCGGGAACGAGAGCGCCGTAGGAAAGGAACTGACGCTGATGGTAAACCGTTCACGATCGTCGGCGTCTTACCGCGGGATTTCGAGTTCCCGCTGGCGAAAGAATCGACCGAGCTCCTGACCACAGTTGCCCGCGAAGGACAAAACCTCGATGAGCGTGGAGCGTTGGTCTTCATCCCGCTCGGCCGATTGAAGCCGGGGGTGACCCTCACACAAGCTCAGGCGGAGTTGACCAACATCTCCGACAATCTCGAGCAGTAGTATCCACAGAACTGGCGCAACACGTTAGTCTACCTCGTGCCGGCAGGTGAAGAGATTGTCGGCGCCGACATGCAACGCGGCTTGTGGGTTCTGCTCGGCGCAGTCATTTTCCTTTTACTCATCGCTTGCACAAACGTCTCGAATCTTTTGCTGGTGCGGGCGAACAAGCGACAACGAGAGTTGGCGTTGCGCGTAGCGCTGGGCGCAAGCACCTGGCGCATCCTGCGGCAATGGTTCACTGAAAGCGTGTTACTTGCATTGCTCTCCGCGGGCATCGGCGTGTTGTTGCCGGTTGGGGACTGAAACTGATCAAGGTTTATGGCGCAGGACAACTGCCTCGACTCGACGAGGTCCAGATCGACTTGCCGGTATTGACCTTCACGGTATTCGTATCGATTTTGACTGCCATAATCTTCAGTTTGCTTCCGGCAGTAAAAGCCTCGCGCCCCGACATCAATGAAGTTTTGAAAGCCGGAGCGAAGACTGCAACGAGCAGTGGCTCGTCACAACTGTGGCGCGATTCGTTAGTAGTGGCCGAAGTCGCGCTTGGACTCATGCTACTCATCGGCGCCGGCTTGATGATGCGTAGCTTCGTCTCCTTAACGAACGTACATCACGCGCGTAATGCAAGCGCTGCTATTCGGAATAAGCGCAACTGACTGGGTGACGTTTACGGTTGTGGCGACGTTGCTCGCGTTCGTCGGCGTTCTCGCAGCGGCAATCCCGGCGCGCCGGGCGACAAAAGTAGATCCGTTAATCGCGCTTCGGTACGAGTAGCTTCAAAACAAAGGAAGATTCACGCCTATATCGCCGTCGCTTGGTTGGACCAGATGCTCGTCGTCGATCTTTGTATCGTTGACGTCACGGCTAACTGTGTGGCTGGTCATCGCGGAGGCGGGGAAGGGTGTGAGCAGGTTCTTCACGTCCGGAGTGCGGCCGGTCAGCCACAGGTCATACGATTCGCTTTCGAGGATCACGGGCATGCGATGATGAATCGTGGCTAAGAGTTCATTAGCTGTCGTGGTGATGATCGCGCACGCTGTGATCGAACGGCCTGCGCCTTTCCAACAATCCCAGATACCTGCAAACGCGAAGGGAGCACCGTCTTTCATCTGAAAATAATAAGGCTGGGAGACCTTGCCGTTCCGTTCCCACTCGTAAAAGCCGTCTGCGAAGATCAGGCATCGCCTTTTCTCAAAAGAATCATTGAAGCTCGGTTTTTGTTCGATCGTCTCGACGCGAGCGTTGATGATTCCTTTAGGTTCCTTACTCCATGCAGGGACTAATCCCCAGTGGAGGAACGTTGTTTCGCGGCTTTCTCCGTGCTGCTGGACTGTCAGCACGTTCTGAGTCGGCGCGATGTTGTAACGCGGAATCAGATCTTCAGGACGAAGATAGTCGATGTGAGCGAGTTTTACTCGACGCGGATCCCTCAATGTAAATCGGCCACACATTTTCCTTCCACGTTATTATCATCAAACACTGTGACCTTTCCAGTCGTGCTGAAGGATGCTGAGAACGATGACTTGCTCTCCCGCAAAGTCGCAAAGACGCAAAGGTTTATTTCTAGTTTCTGCCAAAATTCGTCAATAGATCTCAGATTTCATAACATCAAAAAATATTCGTCTGTTAGACTCGGATTATCGAATAACAAAGGTGGTGTGGGCAAAGTCGATGCGAATAGTTATCTTCGGAACAGGTGGCGTGGGTGGGTACTTCGGTGGGCGGCTGGCGCGGGCCGGGGAGGATGTGACGTTTATTGCGCGCGGCGAGCACTTGGGCGCGATTAAGACACACGGGCTGAGGGTTGATAGTTCGGACGGCGACTTCGTGATTTATCCGGCAAAAGCGACGGATAACGTCGGCGAAGTCGGTGAGACGGAGCTTGTTATTCTCGGCGTTAAGGCGTGGCAAGTGCCGGACGCTGCGCGCGCGATCAAACCGATCGTTGGTCCAAAGACAACTGTCGTCCCTTTGCAAAATGGCGTCGACGCCGTGCCGCAGCTCGTCGATGAATTAGGTGCGGAAAACGTGATCGGCGGGCTTTGCAGGATCGTTAGTTTTGTCGTTGGCCCAGGTCATATCCGACATGCCGGGTTCACGCCGTCGATCATCATTGGCGAACTCGACAATCGTCGAAGCGAACGCATCGAGACGATCGAGCAGGTGTTCAAGCACGCGGGGTTGGACGCAACTATCGCAGCAGACATTCAAGTCGCGCTCTGGACGAAGTTTCTCTTCATCGCGTCATTCAGTGGCGTGGGCGCCGTTGCTGACGCGCCGGCCGGAGTTCTACGTTCGGATCCGAAGTGGCGCGCGCAAATGCTCAGCGCGATGGAGGAAATTTACGCATTGGCCCACGCACGCGGAGTCAAACTGCCGCCGGATTCTATCTCGAAGGTGATGGCCGCGGTTGACGGTTTGCCTGAAGACGCGACCAGCTCAATGCAACGCGACATCGCTGCCGGAAAACCATCGGAGATCGAGTCACAAAACGGATCCGTCGTGCGCATGGCACGAGAATCCGGTGTTGACGTGCCAACCCATACGCTTATTTACGAAACGCTGACCAGGAATCTTTGAGAGTTAATGACTCATGGCGTAAACGATAACGTTCATGCCGATCTTGTAAGCCATGAGACCGAACTGCGCGGGATAACGTGGATCGTTGATCCACTCCCAGGCGTCGCCCAGATCGCAGTTGCGTGTGAGAAAAACCATCAGCCGCCCGTCCTTGTTTTCGACGCCCATGTAATGCGGAGTGATGCCGCCATGCTCGTAAGTCACACCGCGAATCAGTGCGGCAACGCCCGGAACCTGGACCACATGGTCCACATCGAAATAGCTGTGAAAGATCGGGTGCGTGAGTGGTAAGTCTTTAATTTCATACTCAGGCAGGATCTTCTTGATTTCTCCGCGCGCGTGTTGCCACTCAATCTCACCATGAAAATCATCCAGCATAAGAAAACCGCCGCGCATGAGCCACTCACGCAGCATCGCGGCGTCTTCATCGGTGAGTTCCATGTGGCCAGGCTCGACGATGTATCCGAATGGGTAATCGAACAAGCGTGGATCGTTCGGCCGCACCTGTACTGGTTGGGCGAGAAGCAGATTGGTGCTCGCCCACGAGTGAATTCCCTCGGTGAAATTCACGTCCGCCTCCGGGTAATCGACCTTCCAGGCCGCACCGAACCACTGGTTGTAAGGCGAATGAGGCGAGGGGTACATGATGCGCACGAACCGAAACTCTCCGGTGGGTTTGGTGTTGGCCGGCAACTCCGTCGGCCGAGAAGAACCCGGGTTGACACCTTCTTCAAAGCCTGAAAGGTGCTGTTGGCCCACACTCGGAAATAGCGCTAGTAATACGAGGAATACGACCAGCGCTGCGGTAACTATCTGACGCACTGACATGGACATCGTTTTAGTCGAGCAACGAGTTCTACCGGAGGCCAGGGGAGCACTTTACGTGCGGACAGTATACGAGTTCGCGAGTGAACTTTGTAGCGCGTACGGCTCCGGCGCTATACGCCGTCGATTTCGGTTGTCATTAGGAAACTGATTTTCTACGGACCTTTGGAACTGCGCCATGAACTTCCATCGGCATAGTCCAACCGCAGTATCACGACACGTTCCGTGAACTGCGCGCGATTGTGCGTGGCGGGCGATTTCTGATCCGTTTGAAGAACGAGCGACGGAATCTCGTCGTGCAACTCCTTTGTCTTCCCCGGCCCGAGAGTGATCTTGGCGGAGAAGACATATGCAAACCCGTCTTTCGAATTTTGCGGGATGAGGAAGTACGCCCAGCGAACGGCGACGATCGTCTTGCTGCCGGTGTTTTTTATCGACGCGTTGAATTTACGGTCGACGCCCAGAAACCTCGCGCTGGCTCCGCGAGAACCGGCGAGTGGTGGAGCCAGCGGATCGAATGGATCGGTAGCGGGTTCGTTACCCCCGACCGGTGGACCAGACTCACCCTTGTCCATACCTCCCAATACGCGAAGTCCGGTTCGACTTACAGGAGTCGTGGACACGGGAACAGGAGCTGATGGGACATCCGCTTTACGTGACGGCGTTTCGGTCCAATTGAACTTCACGACCTCGACGTCCGCAGGTACTTGATGCTCGGTTGATAAAACCGCCTGCTGCCTGATGTGATTCGCCGCCCTTGTGATTTGAAACTCGAGCGTCTTATCGAGTTCAAAACATTTTTTGAAATCCGACTCGGCAGCCGTTTCCTCGCCGCGCATCAGACGAACAATGCCTCGGTCACCATAAGCCTTGGCGAACTTCGGTTCGAGCTCGATCGCTTTGTTCAGATCCGTGATCGCACCGTCAAAATCACCCCTTTGGGCCAACAGATTTCCGCGATCGCCATAAAACCGCGGGTGCGGTTTGAGTGTTATCGCTTTACTTAGATCCGCGATTGCTTCGTCCAGCCGGCCGAGTCGATACAAGGCGATGCCGCGAAAATAGAAACAGTATCCGAGTTCGTTACCTTTGAGTTCGATCGCTTTGGTGAAATCGGCGATGGCGCCTTCGAGATCGTTCTTTTCAAAGCGAGTGATGCCGCGTTGTGAAAAGTCATCTCCCGAAACTGGCTGCTGCGCGTGAGCAGTGCAGGCGAAGAGCAGAAGCAGGAAGAGGAGTTGAAGGTTGAAGCAACGCATGGTTCCCTCCTTCAAGGGCGTTAGGGTAACGAGGTCAGTGCAAATCTTAACGCACAGTGGCCTCCTGAGT
Organism: Pyrinomonadaceae bacterium; assembly: GCA_036522475.1. Classification (GTDB taxonomy): domain Bacteria; phylum Acidobacteriota; class Blastocatellia; order Pyrinomonadales; family Pyrinomonadaceae; genus PSRF01. Next base: position 6,550 of record DATDFT010000037.1, read on the forward strand.
CGCGCTCGCGATTTGGACCCACCCGCCACCGGGGGTGGTACTGACCCGATCCAAGGCTTATAATCAATTCACCCCGCGGCCCCTTTCCATCAACCAAGCTTTCAAGGAGTTCATCATGTTGCACAGACTGTTTGTTGTATCAATCCTCTGTGTGTGTTCAGCCCTCTTTATTTCCACTTCAAACGCGCAGGAAATCGGCCAGCCATATCGATTGAACGACAAGGAGGTCGAAAGAATCCTGCACCGTATCGAACAACAGTCAGATCACTTCCGCTCGAGCCTGGACTCCGCGCTTGATCGAAGTCGCTTCAACGGCAGCAACCGCGAAGACGATATCAACTCGTTTGTCAAAGACTTTTATGAACAGACAAAACGTTTGCGGGACCATTTCAACAAGCATCAATCGGCTGCGCCTGACGTGCAGGCAGTGCTCGATCGCGCCGCGCGCATCGACAATTTCATGAGTCGCAATCGTCTGTCGCCAAAAGCGCAGGACGACTGGGCCAATCTGAAGGCGAATCTTGACGAACTGGCGTCGGCGTATAGCGTGAGCTGGCGTTGGGGTGAGTATCGCGCTGACTATCCCGCGCCGAGCGTCACTTATCCGTCAGGAACAACTGTCGGCGGTGTTCCGTATCGTGTGACCGATCGCGAGGTCGAAAGAATACTGAAGCAGATCGAGCATCAGTCTGATCGTTTTCGATCAGCGCTCGATTCGTCGCTCGACAAGAGTCGCTTCAACGGCACGCGCCAGGAGGACGACATCAATCGCTTTGTGAAGGAGTTTTACGAACGGACGAAGACGTTGCGCGATCACTTCGACCATCACAAATCAACGAGCGCAGACGTTCAGGATGTGTTGGATCGGGCTGCGGAAATCGACTCGTTTCTCCGACGCAATCCGCTGCGGCGGAACAATGCGTTGCGGGAATGGGAGCGGCTGCGTGGAAACCTCGACGAGCTTGCGCAGGCTTACAGCGTGAGCTGGAACTGGCGATGATCCAAAATACGGAGCGCCAAAGGCGAGCAATATGATAGCCAGGCGCAAGTGCGAGCGCAGCGAGCGGGTCGCCTCTGGTAACGAGATAAAGATACTCCAGCCCTGACAAGGGCGTTATACGGCGCCGTCTATTTCGGCCCTTCAGGCCTCAGCCTTCTTTGATGTACTTTTCCAGGGGCGACGCGCTTCGCGCTTGCCCCTGGCTGTTATATTTCGCGCCTTCGGCGCTCAGTCTTTCTTTGATGTACTTTTCTTGCTACACCACCTATGACTCTGTACTGGGTTGATTGGGCGGGGAGGTCGTGTAGTGAATCAGGTATGGGCTTTGAAGACGATAACGTTTTATCTTCGCGTTGAGTGTCGTCGCATTCAGACCGAGAAATTTTGCTGCTTGTACCTGGCTGCCGCGAGTGCGAGTTAAGGCACGTTGGATCAGATCAATTTCGAAACGACGCACCTCGTCGCGTAGGTTGAGAGAAGGCACTTCGTAGTTGTACTTCGATTCGGTTTGCAGAATCTCGAGTCGATTCAACATCTCATCGATTAGCTGCCACACAGCTTGAATGTGGAGTTGTATGTCTGTTCGCACTTCCTGCGGCTGCGAAAGTGGAGCGGGCGCCGTGTGTGTTGATCTCAGGGAAATCGCGAATGGTTTATTCATTTTGAACCTCGTTCACAAATCTTCGTCCCTTCTGCAAAACTTCTTAGAAGTCCTTGGTAGAAGCACGGATTTCTTGTTTGCACTTGGACTCGATGGTCCGGGTGTTAGAGCGACTGAGTTCCGGGCTGCGGCCGTCGTCGGGGATTAGCCACGTTCCGGTGTCGCTCCCAATCAGGTGGGCCAACTCGTGGAGTAGAATCAGTACCCTTGCTTGTCGCGTGTTTGGTTGAAAACTGCCGACGTTCGGTATCGGCGCGTCAGAGGGAAATGTTTTTGCTCGATAGAATGCGCCTGACCAATTCAACTCAGCTTTGTCGAAGAGCCGGTACAGAAACCCACTTCCGTTGTCATAGACCACGAAAGGTCCTGACATCCGAACGGCGACGCGAAAATCGGCGCCCCCGCCTGATTTCAGTGTCACTACCAGTTCATCCAAAACACGCGCTGATTTACTTCCACCGAAGAAATCACTACACGCGTTCGGCGTTTCGAGAATCGCAACCGCATCAAGAAACGCGCGCTCGAGCAGTGTCACGTGAATGTGAGACGACGTTGATGCGCGCAGTTCGTGTAAACGCACGCGTCGCTTCTGTTCCACGCGAGTATTGCTAAGAGTTACGGTTGAGATTGAGAGAGTGAGGACCATGGCTAACAGCGACTTCCATTTCATTGCAGCCTCCTGGCTCGAACAATTTCGTCGCTATATTCAGGAGGTTAGACAGAAAATGTCTTTAAGGTAATTGAATATTTCTTATGAGTTATCAGGACGTAGTGGGACTGTAGGGGGGCGGCACTCCGTGGCCGCCCCCTGGGTTCGAACCATGCCTTTTTCGCGCGTTCGGGGCGGCCACGGAGTGCGGCCCTACGATAATTGATAATATTTAATTACTTCCAAGTATTCTCGAAGCGTAAGATGGGCGACGCCATGTTAGTGAATCAAATCGAACCCGATCTGTATCTCTTGATTGGTGACACGTATCACGCAAACTCAACCGCATTCGTGTCGGGGGATGAGGTGTTGTTAGTCGATGGCATGGGAAGTCGCGCCGATGCGGAGAAACTGCGGAAGTTCATCGAGGTCGAACTCGGGAAAACAGTTCGCTTCATCATCAGCACACATTTCTTCTCGGATCACCTCGCAGCGCTGAATCTCTTTCCGCAAGCCAAAGTCGTGGCCCATCAAAACTACCTCGACACCTTCAACTCCGAACGTTATCGATCGGACGAAGAAGCGACGTACTTTCGCGAGCCCGACATTCTGATCTCGGATGGACTGAAGATCCGTTGGGGCAAGTATGAGCTGGATATCTTTCACAACCCCGGTCACACGTCAAGCACTTTAGGCATCGACGTGAACCCCGCGGACCTGCTGATGGTGGGTGACACGCTTGTAGGCAACATCGTCTACATCGCCTACTCGACTCCCGACCTTTTTGTGCGGGCGCTGGACCGGCTGCAAAACAAAGGACGCAGCCGGGTACTTGCAAGCCACGGTGGTGTTCGCCCTGCCGCGACAATTACCAACGCACAGTTTTACCTCGAGCGATTGGCTGATATCACACGTGAGTCTTTGTTGGAGACACCACTGGAATCGTGTCTCCCGGCCGGAGTCGAGGCGACAGACTTCGAAAAGATCTTTCACGATCGAAATCTAAAAACAATTCTGGAACGAAACTTCTTCGCGAGTGAACAAGCATGACTCAACATATCGGAATCGTAGCAGGTAGTGCGGAGGGGGCGGCGCTGTGTTATCGCACGATCTGTTTGGAAGCGCCAGCCATACTCGGTGAACACAATCATCCCGAGATCACGATGAACTCGATGCCTCTCGCCGATTACATGCAACATATTTACGACGGCGACTGGAAAGCAGTCGGCGAATCATTAGCTGCTTCCGCAAGCAAGGTAGCTGCGGCTGGCGCCGATTTTGCCATCTGTCCTGACAACACTTTTCATCAAGCGTTCGAATATCTGCTCCCGAAGTCACCGATTCCGTGGCTACATATCGCAAATTCAGTGGCTGAAGAAGCACACCGTCAAGGCTACAAGCGTCTCGGTATTCTCGGAACGAAGTATCTGATGGAAGGACCTGTATATCCGGAAACTTTGAAGCACTTTCAACTCGAACGCCGAATACCTGACGAAGCAGACAGGCTCAGGATTAACGACATCATCTTCAAAGAATTGGTCAACGGCATCTTTCTCGAATCCTCGCGCTTGTATTTCAATGAAGTGACTGTGAAGTTAAAGGCGCAAGACTGCGATGCCGTCGTTCTTGGTTGCACGGAGATTCCGTTGATCGTCCGACCGGACGATTCTCCGCTTCCGACGCTGGATTCGACACGTCTGCTCGCACGAGCAGCTCTGAAGAAGGCACTCGGTCTTAATAACTTTTAAGAATAATTGACCCGGTCCAGGCGTGATTTACAGGATTGAGAGGCAGGGGTCCGGCGTCTGTTGCAGGACGCTCCTGATTATACAGAGACCTTTTTCGAGTTGAGCTCGGCTTCGCGGTGCGCCCACACAAACTCGCACCGCATGAGGTGGCTCCTCACGTCCCGGCACAAATGCTTCGGCAGGTGTGACAACCACTCCACGACGTCGCAGTTGTGCTGAGAATTCGTTACTGCGCCATGGCTCCGGCAGATGCAGCCAAAGATGAAAACTGAATGGATGAGCGTCGAACTGAAATCCATCGAGAGCGGCGCGAGCGATCGACTGACGAGCCGCCGCTTCTGAGCGCTTCTGTTCGACGAGACGCTCAGCCGTCCCATCACGAATCCACTCCGAAGCGATCTCTGCCATCAGTGGAGCAGCCATCCACACGGTCGCGCGCAAGGAAGTTGCGAGCGGCTCGATCATGCGTTCCGGAGCTACGAGGTAACCAATGCGCATACCTCCAGCGATGCTCTTCGACGTGCTTAGAATGTAGTAACTATTCTCCGGCGCAAATGACGACAGCGGCGGCGGCGGGCTGGGCAACATAAAACTGTGCACGTCGTCTTCAACAATCGCCACACCATGTCTCACGGCTATCTCTGCGATCGCACGACGTCGCTCTTCCGGCATTACGCTGCCCAAAGGATTTTGAATCGTCGGTATCGTGTAGAGAATTTTCGTTGACTCACGCCGGCACGCTTTGTCGAAAGCCTCCGGGATGATGCCCTGATTGTCCGTCGGTAAACCCTTGAGTCGCAGGTGCAGCAGGTGAGCGAGATTTTTCATTCCCGGATACGTGAGGCTCTCAGTGAAAACAGAGTCGCCCGGGTTTGTGATCGTGGAGAGAACGACGGTCATCGCGTGCAGCGCACCCGTGCAAACGAGGACCTGTTCAGGATCTATTGACAGACCGGACCGCGCGATCCAGTCCGCGCCGGCGGCGCGGTGTCGTTTGAGTCCCGGCGCGGGCTGGTAACCAAGAAGTGCCGAGAGACCGGGCCGTTCCGCAAGGCGCGCAAGCGTGTCGGTGAGTACCTGCCCCAGGAGATCTCCCACTGCAAGTGGTGGGATGTTCAAGCTTAAGTCGATTAACTCTTCGTCTTCGCTGAATGAGACGGCAGGGAAGGCGTCCTCGAAGATGTTGGCTTTCACGAAAGTCCCGCGTCCCGTCTCACCTACAAGCAGCCCGCGCTTGGCCGCCTCCGAATACGCACGGGTGATTGTCCCGGTCGTAACGCCGACCGCGTCGGCCAAGTCCCTGTGTGTAGGCATTTTATCCCCTGCCTTCAGGTGACCGCGCTCGACCGCGTCAGCGATGGCGCTCACAATCGCGAGGTACCGCGGACCACTAAACGACGCCAGATTTGGATTCCACATTGTCATGAGAAAATTTGATTTGACTAAACAAATTGTCCCACTTATCGTAGGGACACTTAGCTGATGATGTCAACAAATAATTAATACGATTTTCGGGATCGAGGTCCAATAATGAGTGAAGGCAGAGAAAAATTGGGACTACAAACACGAGTCCTGCATGCAGCCGACCAACTCAATGAGACGCATGCCGTCTCGCCTCCCATCTGGCAAACAACGACTTTTCGAGGCGATTCCCCGGAGCACTTGGCCGAGTTAGGCACGTCGCTACATCCGACCGAGTTCTACACGCGTTACGGCAACCCGACTCACAAGCAGGTTGAAACCGTGATGGCTGAGCTCGAAGGCGGTGAGGCTGCGCTGCTGACGAGTTCCGGCATGGGAGCGATCTTCGCAGCCGTGATGACCGCACTGAAGAACGGCGATCACGTTGTCGCTCAAACCAATCACTACTCCGCTACCAGTAAACTCTTTCGGGATGTTCTGCCAGGCTGGGGAATCAATTGCACTCTCGTCGATCAGACCAGTACTGAAGGCTTCACGGCAGCGGTCCAGCCCAACACAAAGTTGATTTACATCGAGTCGCCTTCCAATCCGCTGTTACACCTGACGGACATTCAGGCTGTGGCCGACTTAGGCAGGAGCAAGGGCATTCGAACGATGATCGACAACACGTTCGCGAGTCCGGTAAATCAAGTTCCGATCAAGCTCGGTATCGATG
>DATDFT010000038.1:0-17675 GCA_036522475.1 Pyrinomonadaceae bacterium
GTCCTACAGGACCTATTCTTAATTACTATTCAACAACCTCGGACACCGTGCCGGCTCCGACCGTGCGGCCGCCTTCACGAATCGCGAACCGCAACCCCTTCTCCATCGCGATGGGCGCGATCAACTCGATCTCCATCGCCACGTTGTCGCCCGGCATCACCATCTCAACCCCTTCCGGCAGGTGCGCCACTCCCGTCACGTCCGTGGTGCGGAAGTAGAACTGCGGCCGGTAACCCGTGAAGAACGGCGTATGTCGCCCTCCCTCTTCCTTGGTCAATACGTATGCTTCAGCCTTGAACTTCGTGTGCGGCGTAATGCTCCCCGGCTTCGCAATCACCTGCCCGCGCTCGATGTCCTTGCGGTCCACACCACGCAGCAGCAGACCAACGTTATCGCCCGCCACTCCTTCGTCCAGAAGCTTCTTGAACATCTCGACGCCCGTCACCACCGTGGTGCGCGTCGGTCGAATTCCGACGATCTCCACCGTCTCATTCACCTTCACCTTGCCGCGCTCCACACGACCGGTCGCCACTGTGCCGCGACCCTGAATCGTGAAGATGTCTTCCACCGGCATCAAAAACGGCTTCTCAATATCGCGCTCCGGCGTCGGAATGTAACTGTCCACCGCCGCCATCAGCTCGTCCACCGTCTTCTCCCACTCCGGGTCTCCTTCCAGCGCCTTCAACGCCGAACCTTTGATCACCGGAATCTCGTCGCCCGGAAACTCGTACGCGCTCAGCAGTTCGCGCACTTCCAGTTCCACCAACTCCAGCAACTCCGGATCATCGACCGCGTCAGCCTTGTTCATGAACACCACCATGGCCGGCACGCCGACCTGCCGCGCCAAAAGGATGTGCTCGCGCGTCTGCGGCATCGGCCCGTCGGTGGCTGCCACCACCAGAATCGCACCGTCCATCTGTGCCGCGCCCGTGATCATGTTCTTCACGTAGTCGGCGTGGCCCGGACAGTCAACGTGTGCATAGTGACGATTCTTCGTCTCATATTCCACGTGCGCCGTCGCGATCGTGATGCCGCGCGCCTTCTCTTCCGGCGCCTTGTCGATCTGATCGAAGGCCACAAACTGCACTTTCGGATTATTCTTCGCTAGCACCTTCGTGATCGCTGCCGTCAACGTCGTCTTCCCGTGATCCACGTGACCGATTGTGCCGATGTTCACGTGTGGCTTTGAACGGTCAAATTTTTCCTTCGACATCTATTTATCCCCGTGCTTGCTTAACAGGATTTACATGATTTTCAGGATGGACATGTAAATCCCATGAAAGCGATTTAAGTTGAAAAGAAAAGGCACAGACTGTTTGAAGCCTGTGCCGGTATTACCTCGCTACTCCCTGGACCTTTGCGATGACTTCCTCCGCGATGTTCTTCGGCGCCTGCTCGTAGCGCTCGAAGTGCATCGTCGAAGTAGCGCGGCCCTGCGTGGCCGAACGCAAATCGGTCGTATAACCAAACATCTCTGAAAGCGGTACGAACGCAGTGATAACCTGCGCGCCGCCGACACGCGGCTCCATGCTCTCGATCCGTCCGCGTCGGGAATTCAGGTCGCCATTGACTGCGCCGGTGTAGTCGTTTGGCGTGACTACTTCGACGCGCATGATCGGCTCGAGCAAAACCGGACCAGCCTTCTTCACCGCATCCTGAAACGCGAGCGAACCGGCGATATGGAACGAACGCTCATCCGAGTCAACTTCGTGATAACTACCGAAGATGAGCCGGACCTTGATATCGACCATTTCATAACCCGCGAGGAAGCCACGCTCCATCGCATCGCGAATTCCCTGTTCGACCGGCTTGATGTATTCCCTCGGAATCGCGCCGCCGGTAATCTCATTCTCGAACACGAAACCTTCACCCGGTGCGGGCTCGATCTCGATCTCGACGTGACCATACTGGCCGCGACCACCAGTCTGCTTCTTATAAACTTCCTTACCCGGTGCGGGCCTCGTGATCGTTTCGCGATACGCAACCTGCGGCTTGCCGACGTTGGCCTCGACACCAAACTCGCGCTTCATGCGATCGACGATGATCTCGAGGTGCAACTCACCCATACCGGCAATGATCGTCTGGCCGGTCTCCTGATCCGTGGAAACGTTGAACGAAGGATCTTCCTGAGCAAGTCGATTCAGAGCGACGCCGAGTTTGTCTTGGTCCTGCCGTGTTTTCGGTTCGACCGCGACGCGAATAACAGGCGCCGGAAATTCCATCTTCTCGAGGATGATCGGCTTCGTCTCATCGCAGACTGTGTCGCCTGTGGTGACCTGCTTCATGCCGCCGATGGCAATGATCTCTCCTGCGCTCGCGTCCTCGATATCTTCACGCTTGTTCGCGTGCATACGCATCAGACGGCCTACGCGCTCCTTGCTTCCCTTGACGGGATTGTAGGCATAAGAGCCGGCCTTAATCGTGCCGCTGTAAATACGCACAAAAGACAACTGGCCGAGGTGCTTGTCGGCCATGATCTTGAAAACGAGGCCGGCAAACGGCGCCGATGCCTCAGGCGGGCGAGATTCAGGCGCGTCAGTTTTCGGATTGATTCCTTCAACCGGAGGCACATCAAGGGGCGACGGCAGGAAGTCGACGACAGCATCGAGCAGTGTCTGCACGCCTTTGTTTTTAAAAGCCGAACCAGTAACGACAGGAACGAGCTTCAGTTCGATCGTGCCGGCACGAAGCGCTTTGCGAATCTCCGCTTCGGAGATCTCTTCGCTTTCGAGATACTTGTGCATCAAGTCGTCATCGATGCTGGCGACGGCTTCGATCAACTTCTCACGTGCTGCAGCGGCTGCATCTTTCAAGTCGTCAGGAATATCGACGACCTCATACTCAGCGCCCTTGGTTTCGTCTTTCCAGATCAAACCCTTCATCGCAATCAGATCAACGACGCCTTTGAGCTGATCTTCGAGTCCAATTGGAATCTGCAACGCGACTGGGTTTGCGCCGAGCCGAGTGATGATCGACTCAAACGAGCGATCGAACGATGCGCCCGCGCGATCGAGCTTGTTGATAAAACAAATTCGCGGTACGCCGTACTTATCAGCCTGGCGCCAGACAGTTTCAGACTGCGGTTCGACACCTGCGACGCCGTCGAATACAGCGACTGCGCCGTCGAGTACACGCAGCGAACGCTCGACTTCCATCGTGAAGTCGACGTGGCCCGGAGTGTCGATGATGTTGATGCGATGATCGACGCCGTTTCGTTCCCAAAAACAGGTCGTCGCAGCGCTCGTAATCGTGATACCGCGCTCCTGCTCCTGTTCCATCCAGTCCATCGTCGCCGTACCCTCGTGCACCTCGCCGATTTTGTGCGTGATGCCCGTGTAATAAAGGATACGTTCGGTGGTGGTGGTCTTACCGGCATCGATGTGGGCCATGATGCCGATATTCCTGAACTTGCTTAAATCGTGCTTAGCCATTGCTCTACTCCTATAGGTCTATAGGACCTATAGGCCGCATAGAACCTATTACCACTTGTAATGCGCAAACGCCTTGTTCGCATCCGCCATGCGGTGCGTGTCTTCCTTCTTCTTCACCGCGTTGCCGCGGTTGTTTGCCGCGTCGAGAATCTCGGCCGCTAAACGATCGGTCATCGTCTTCTCGCCGCGGCCGCGTGCGTAAGAGACGATCCAGCGAATTGCCAGGGCACCGCGCCTTTCCTGGTGAACTTCGATCGGAACCTGATAAGTCGAACCGCCAACTCGTCGCGATTTCACTTCAACCGTGGGCTTGACGTTGTCGATGGCGCGCTTGAAAACCTTCAATGGCTCTTCGCCGGTCTTGTCGCCAATCTGCTTCATCGCGTCGTAGAAGATGGTCTCAGCGCGGCTCTTCTTGCCTTGCCACATCACGCCGCAGATGAATTTCGTCACCAGCGGGCTGTTGTATACCGGATCCGGAAGCACGTCGCGTCGTTCGGCTACTCGTCGTCTTGGCATATCGTTCTCTCGTTACTTTCCAGCACCTTTGGGCCGCTTCGCTCCGTACTTCGATCGTCCCTGCTTGCGATCGGCGACGCCGACCGAGTCGAGGGTGCCGCGAATCACGTGATACCGGACACCGGGGAGGTCCTTCACGCGGCCACCTCTGATCAAAACAATCGAGTGCTCCTGAAGGTTATGACCGACGCCGGGAATGTAAGTCGTCACTTCAATCCCGTTAGTCAGGCGCACGCGAGCGACTTTGCGCAGCGCTGAGTTCGGCTTCTTGGGTGTTTGCGTGTAAACACGGGTGCAGACACCACGCTTCTGAGGCGAACTCTGAAGCGCGGGGCTGGCCGTCTTGTACTTGACCTGCTGGCGACCTTTGCGAACAAGCTGATTTATCGTCGGCACTGTTTCCCTCTTTAATGCGAGCGCGTTAAGCGCGCAAAAAGGCCCCTTGCCTGCCTCTTTCCGGAACCAGTCCGGCAGTCAGCGCAGGCGGCTGCCCTGTTAAAAAATTAGTTTAGGGACGTTCTGATTTACGCTTTAAACGCGGCGGGTGTGGATCGTGGCTTCCCTTAAGCCGAAACTTTTCTGTGGCGTCGCATTAATTGGCGAGAAGTTTCCTTCGCGCGGTACGCGCTGGACGCATACCATTTACGCCACAATATTTGTCAGACGACCGAATAGCACGCCGGTCGAGCAACGCCTCCACCCCTTACAGAACCAACTGGACGTTGCTTATTTGTTTTCAGACCTTTAGTCCGAAACGGGAGACTATACGGATGCGAGCAAGTTGTGTCAAGCGCGTAAGAGGTTTAGCCGCTGATTGCGCGGATTAGATACCAGATTCCGTACCCGGCAGCCGCGAGTAGCAGGATGAGCAGTAACGCCAAGCCGGTCATCAACAGTTTGAACTTCCGGTAACGGCCCTTGTCGGGTGGAGCCAGGGAGCCCTGCGGGAAATATGGTGGCGGTGTGTATGTAGCCATGATCAATCCTCTGGCGACGGCGAAGCGCCGGCCTTCTTCAATTCGTCTTCCTTCTGCTTCTTCAACAAGTCTGCCTGATGTTTCTTGCCGGCTTTAATCCGCTTGATCCCCTCTTTCGCTTCATCAAGCCCATCCTGCGCACGGTAATAATCCGGATCGATCTCCAACGACTTCGAAAAAGCGGTAGCCGCAGCGTCATACTGGGCTAACTTCGTGTACGCGATGCCCAGGTCGTAAAACATGTCCGCGTCGTCCTCTTTCCGCTTCGTCGCCTCGCGATACTCTCGAATCGCCTCACTGAATTGACCTAAACGCGCGTAAGTCTGTCCGAGAGCGTAATGCGCCTCGGCGTCATCCTGATTCTGGGCGAGGTACTTCTTATAGGTCTCAACCGCTTTTTTATACTCTTTTTCGGCGTCTTCCTGTTTTCCCAACGACTCATAGCCCAGCGCCAAACGGAAATGCGCCTCAGCCAACTCCGGATCGAGACGCACAGCCTCCATGAACGCCTTCACGGCCTCGTCGTCCTGATCGTTTCGGTACAACTCCTTACCTTTGTCCAGCAAACCGCGAGCCTTCGAGCGATCTCCCGCTAAACCGTTGGACACTTCAGGGGTTCCGGCACTATTATTCGTGCTTTGCTGTCCACTACGCTTGCAACCGATCGCCAGGATCATCAGCCACACGGCGCAGATTAAGAGAATCGATCTCATCCTGTAGAAGCTCTGCCACGTTTGAAAGCATTTGGGTTGGGGATGCAGCAAACTTATCTAACGTCAATTCGTTAGCAGAGTCAAACGAGCCACGGGCCAAGCCAATCGAATACCAACCGAATGGAATCAGGTGCCAATTGGCACTTTCTTTTACCCGAACCATTCACACGTAAGGAGTGCAAATGTTCAGAAATCTCTTCCGGCTTGCGGGATATTTGGCGCCAATTGCCCTGGTCGCCTCTTTATCCACATCGCAAGCGATCGCCCAGAAAACGACCGTCGTTTCGGCTGTTAATGCCCCACTTTCGCTGAGTTTGACTGCGGATTCGAACATCGTCACCGCGTGTGCCGATGGTGGCGCGCCTCAAGTGAAGCTCATGGCAAACGCAGTCTCGCCCGGCGGTTACCCGATCAAATACAAATGGATGACTGACGCCGGAACCATCATCGGTGACGGTCCCACAGTCACCTGGAACATGGCCGGACTGACGCCCGGATATCACAAGGCGACGCTCGACATTCAGAGTGTCGGCAGTGACGGTTCGTGTCAGGCGTTCTCGGCTGTCAGCGTGCTGGTGAAACCGTGTGTCGCAGTTCAGCCTGTTTGCCCGGCAATCGAAATCAGTTGCCCGACTGACGTCGCGCTCGATCAGCCAGTGACTTTCACGTCGCGTTACAGCGGTGGGGTTCCGGCGAACGTCACGCCCAATTACAACTGGACCGTTTCAGCAGGAACGATTATCTCGGGCCAGGGCACCGACACGATCAAGGTTGACACAGCCGGACTCGGCGGTCAGACAGTCAGAGCATACCTGTCGATGGGTGGTTACAACCTCGAGTGCAGTGCTGATTGCGCCGTCACCATTCCGCTGCCGAAACTGAGCAACAAGAAGTTTGATGAGTTCCCGGATATCTCTCGAAACGACGAGAAGGCACGCCTCGATAACTTCGGCATCGAACTGCAAAACGATCCGACAGCGACGGCGTACGTGATCGTCTATCCCGGACGCTCCGGCAAACGCGGCGAGGTCCAATATCACGCGAACCGTATCGTCGAATACCTCGTAAACTCGCGCAACCTCGATAAAAGCCGCATCGTGACTCTGGTTGGCCCAGCGAGAAACGAGCTGTTCGTCGAGCTGTGGATCACGCCGCAAGGCGCCACGCCGCCCAATCCGTAAAATCTAAAACATGGGCCAAAGCCATCCACAGATCTGTGCAATCTGTGGATGGCTTTTCTTTTGCCTTATAATCTCTCGACCGACGAGTTTGTACCAGAAACTTACACGTAGGAGACCGTTAAAGATGTTCCGTACTAAATCAGGTTATCGCTCCATCCCTTTGCTGCTCCTGATGCTGGTGCTTTCGTTCGCAACCCCGGCCCAGGACAAGGATAAGAAGGACAAAAAAGACAAAAAGCCACTTACGGGCACCGCCGTTATGTGGAAAGACCCGACCGACCTCGAGAGCCGGAATCTGATTCTGGGCGCGGGCGGCGAGGAGATGAAGCCGGACATCAGCCGCATGACGTTTATCGAACAGAAAACAGGCGGCTATTCGACGAAATATCGCGTGCGCGATGCCAAGGGAAACGAGTGGATCGCGAAGATTGGAAGAGAAGCACAAACCGACACAGCCGCTAACCGACTCTTGTGGGCTCTCGGTTACGAAACAGAGATTTGCTATCTCATTCCCCAACTAAAAATCGAGGGCAAAGGTGAGTTCGACAATGTCAGGCTCGAAGCCAGGCCGGCAAATGTGAAGCGTGCCGGAAACTGGATGTGGGACAACAACCCGTTCCAGGACAAACCGGAATTCCGTGGCTTGAAGATCCTGATGGTGATGATCAACAACTGGGACATGAAAGACGACAACAACCAGATCCTCGCAACGCGCGGCGATACCACCGGGGAGGGAGAGCTGCGCTACATCATTAGCGACTTGGGCGGCTCGTTTGGCAAGACTGGCGGCGTTATTTCACGAAGCCGCAACAAGCCGTCTGATTACGAGAAGGCGCAGTTCATCAAGAAGATCAACGGCGATGTGATTGACTTTCACTACAGCGGCAAGAACCAGAAGCTGTTCCAGGGAATCACACTCGCCGATGCGCGTTGGTTGAGTGATTTGCTGAAGCGCTTGAGCGACGAGCAGATCAAGGATGCTTTTCGATCCGCGAATTATTCACCAGAGGAAGTGGATGTCCTCGCGGGCGCTTTCAAGACGCGGATTAATCAGTTAGCAAACCCGACGAACGCGACGTCAGTAGAAAATTAAGCCGCAGATTTACGCAGAAGAACGCAGATCAGAATTTTATTTGAGAATTCTGATCTGCGTTCTTCTGCGTAAATCTGCGGCTAAACTATTTAACTACGTCGATGGCGATGAGTTGTTGACCGGAAATCACGAACTCTGCGGGCGGCAATTCCATTTCATAGACCGGCGATAAAACGGTCGGCGTGTAACCACCCGAGGTGCGATCGCTGTTCAAGGTTGCGACCACTGACGGCGGCAGGCTCGGCATTTCACTGGTGCCGATCACCGCGCCGTTTGTAATGCGAAACAGCTTGACGTAAAGCCGATCGCTCTTCTTCACCGTGTTGATAGCTTTGACCAACTGGCTCAGATCCTGCGGCACGAAGGACTTCGCCGGCGAGCCTTCCTGCAAAGCACCACCGTCACCAACAAACACCAGCAACTGCCCGAGGGCGGCATCCTGCGGAATCTGCATCGGAATCCTTTGCACAAACTGCTTTCCAGACTCAGTCCTGACGTAAGCTTGTACCTCGATCTTCTCGCCACGTCGAACTTCAGTGCGGTCAAGCGTGATGCGCTCGAGCGTGCCTAAGTACCTGGTCTCAGTTGAATCGATGTCCAACGTGATCCCGTCGAGCTGAACATCGTCGAAACCACTCGTCAGCAGCGAACTAACCGGCGCGGCAATCGCGCTCGCAGCCATGATTGGTGAGTTGCTGTTCGAGAAGCGGCGATCGATTTGAATCGGCTGCTGGCCTTTAACTCTGATTTCGCCCTTGACGCTGATCGTCGAATCGCCCAGCGCACGTTCGCTCGAAGTGATCGTGTTGAAGAGCGTGATATTGAGCAGCAGCGGAGTCAGAAACGAGTCGTTGACCATCTCGTATGAATAAGTATCAGTATGATCGCGGCTCGTGTGTAAGCTGACTTTCACAGGGATCATCTTCGGCGCCTGACGCAACAGTCCATAAATTCCGGACGCCCGATCCTGCGAAATCGAACCCACCATCTTTCCGGGCACCGCCAGCTTGAACGAGTTATTCATGTTCGAGATGACTGTGACCACTGACGCCTCGGTCATCGGCATGTCCGACGCGCCGAGGCTCAAGAACGGATGACCAAAGGCATAAATGCGGTCGTTGTCGCGCAGGGTCACTGTGCCCGCGGCTGCAAGTGAATAATCGCCTCGAACCAGTTGCACGCTGATCGAACTTCCAGGCGGAAAGGTCTTGCCGTCAACTTCCCCAAGCGGAGTGATCGCAGCGGAACCACCGACGCCGGAAACAGGCAGCAAACCGCTCGCAGCCAGTTGCGGTGCGAAAGCGGAGAGTGATTCCTGACTGATGCCGCTAAACACGAGCGGCGTCGCGATCGGAGTCATCTGTTGCCCGATCAAAGGCATCAGCGGCGAACCAGCCGAGACCGGCGCCAGCAGTGAAACAGACGAAACTGCCGGTTTCGGCAGATTCGGTTTCCAGTCAGTGCTTGCCAGTTGCGAGAACGAAACTGCGCGCGGTTCTTTTGGCTTGATGTTTTCCGATCCCTTGTTGAAGAGATCGATCATCTGCTTGATGGGTGTGATTCCGGCAATCGGTTCCTTCGAAAAAGGAAAACTGAAAGCAATCGCGCCGACGATTTTGCCGTCGATGTAAACCGGCGAACCGGACATACCGGCAAACACGCCCGTCTTCTCAACATTTGCTCCCGTCAGTCTTGCGATGATTGCTGACTGTCGTGGTCCTGGAAAACCCGGCAATACCCCGAGAATCTCGACACCGAACTCTTCCGCTTCGCTGCCGCTAAAGACTGTCCTCGCAGTTCCCTTCATGCCGGGACGAAGATCTTCGAGTGGGAAAAGTGCCGGAGCTTTCGGTAGTGGAGCTTGAGCCGCCGCGATACCTGCCAGCAACGCGACGAGTAATGCGCTGAGAATAGGAGCAAATCTGTTCATCATACGGACTATAATCTTCAGTTAAGAAAGCGGTCAAGGTTTCCACGGATCGCGCGGATTTCGCATGACCAGCAACGATATAGAAGCCTTCATCCTTACGGGCGGAGCCTCCAGGCGAATGGGAACTGACAAGTCTCAGTTGCTAATCGACGGCCAAACGTTTACCGCCAGAATCGCACAAACGCTACTAAAGCTCACGGACTCCATTTGCGTGGTCGGACGTGACGCGGATTCGAGCTTGCGCAGCGTCGGGGACGTCTATCCGGAGTGGGGCGCGCTCGGCGGTCTTCACGCCGCGCTCACCGCGTGCTCGCGCGAGTGGGCTGTCGTAGTTGCTTGTGATCTGCCTTTCGTAACGGCGGAGCTCTTTTCGTTCCTCGCTGAAAAACGGCTGGACCACGAAGCAGTCGTGCCGGTACAGGAAGACGGACGACCGCAACCGCTTGCCGCTCTTTACCGTGTTGACCCATGCCGGCAACGTGCCACCGAACTGATCGAAGCGGGTCGCCGCCGGCCTCTGGACCTGCTTGAAGCTGTCAAAACACGCTGGGTTCCGTTTGCAGAAATCAGGAATCTCACTCAAGCGGAAAGGTTTTTTGTTAACATCAACACGCCCT
Organism: Pyrinomonadaceae bacterium; assembly: GCA_036522475.1. Classification (GTDB taxonomy): domain Bacteria; phylum Acidobacteriota; class Blastocatellia; order Pyrinomonadales; family Pyrinomonadaceae; genus PSRF01. Next base: position 10,462 of record DATDFT010000038.1, read on the forward strand.
CAGACTATTATGAGGCGACCCAGGGTGGACCAGTCTAACTAATGCAAACTGTCCGAGGTTACTCACAGTAATGCCACCGCGAAGACGAATTGGTAAAAGACTCATCAAGTCTTTCCTGCCAATAGTGCTGGTAATCGTGCTGGCTGTCGTTGCGTCGCTCTCATTCATCATCTACTGCGTTTCACGTCCAAACAAACGACCTTATGTCGTGACGCCCGAGTCGTTCTCGCGGATCAGCGGGCGCGCGCTTAAAGTCACGGATGAAAGTTGGACCACGCTCGACGGACGGCAGGCGCGCGGGTGGCTGCTCAAAGGGGCCGAAGGCGCACCGGCCGTCGTGTTACTACATCGTTACGGTGGCGATCGATCGTGGCTTTTCAATCTCGGCGTCAAGATTAATGAGACGACACACTTCACGATTCTCTGGCCCGACCTGCGCGGGCACGGCGAGAAACCGTTGATCTCGTGGACCTCGCTCGGCGCGCGCGATGGAGACGATCTGATTGCGGCGCTCAATTATCTGCGTGGTCTGAAATCTGAGAATCAGAAGCAACTTGTTGCTGAGAGTTTCGGTGTGTATGGCGTTGAGCTTGGTGCGTACAGTGCGCTCAAAGCGACGCGCAAGGAACCGCAGATCAGAGTGCTCGTGCTTGATTCGGTTGCGGGATCGCCGAATGAGTTATTGAGCTCCGCGGTCTCAAATTGTGTTGGGTTGGACAATTGGATCGTGCAGTCGTTTTCGCGGCTTGCGATGAAGATGTACATGCTCGGCAGCTACGACAACACAGATGCATGCAACTTCGCGCGAGGTATCGCGGACCAGCGCGTGTTGTTGCTCTCGGGTGCAGAAGCGGGACAGTTGAGACAATCGACCGCGTCGCTGCAACGCTGTTTCCCGAATCCCGGGAATGTTGAGACACGGACGGATTTGCCGTTGAGTGGCTTTAGTCTTCCTTCAGCAACTGGCGAGCAAGGCGAGGCGTACGATCGCGTCGTGATTGAATTCTTCGCGCGCAACTTGCGGTAAGTTTTATAGACAGGATTTACAGGATTTTCATGATTGATAGGATGAATCTTGTAAATCCTGTGAATCCTGTCTAAGGCTTCCATCCGAGCACGGCGGTTTTGCCGTTGTCTCCGAGGATCTCAATCCCGGGCGCGCCTCTGAAGTGCTCGGCGTTCTCGAGGGGAATGAACACAACGAACTTACTGCCGCGTGCGCGTGCGTCGTCCACTGAGATCTCATCAAACGCCAACGGCTCACCGTTCGGCTCATAAACAACACGTCCGTACGCATAAAACTCCGCCGAGCGATCGTCGCCGCGCCGCGCGATCACGGGCGCGTTCGCATACCCGCGCTGATCTGCCAGTAACAGCAGATCTCTCACGGACTCACGGTTCGCATACGGCGCCGCAAAGAAGTTCAAAATAACGAGCACCGCCACGACCGTCACACCCGCGATCATAAAAGGCCATTTCGCATTTCGCACCAACGTCAATCGATAACCAACCAGCAGCGCCGCACCCGGCAAAGACGGCAGGATGTAACCCGGCAACTTCGATCCGGAAAACGAAAAGAAAACAATCGGCAGCAACAACCACGCAAGCGCGAACACGCAAACGATGCTGAGACTGTCGCCGCCACGCCACTCCCACTTTCGCGCCTTCGCGAGCGCGCAGATAAGATGCACTGACCACGGCAACACCAACATCAAAATGACTACCGCATAGAAATAGATCGGCTGCGGATGGTGATACTTGTTCGAGACGTAGCGCGCGAAGTGATGTTGTATGAAGAACTCATCGATGAACGTCCAGCCATTTCTCGCGATCACTGGTCCATACCAAATCGCCGATACTGCCAACGCCAGAGGGACGCCCCAGCTCAAACTCAGCCAAACAGATCGCACCGGCCACGAACGTCGCAACAGATAATAAAGGCCGACCACTCCAAACGGGATCACGATGCCAACCAGCCCTTTCGCGAGTAGCGAGAGCCCGACAAACGCGTAGAAGCCGGCCAGCAGCAGTCGCTTCCGTCGCGTGGACGGCAGTTCGTGTAAAAGAAAAAACGCCAGCGACCATGTTGTGGTCATCGTTACGACTACATCGAAACTCGCTGCGCGCGAAAACACGATGAGACCGAGACACGATGCCGTTACGATAACGCTCCGGAATCCGAAGTCTTTTCCAACCTCGCGTCCCACACACCACACAGCCGCAATTGTCAGGAGTCCGCACAACGCGGGTCCGAGACGCGCAGACCACTCATGCACGCCGAAGATTTTGAAAGAGCCAACGATCATCCAGTAAAGCAGCGCCGGTTTCTCAAACCACGTGTGGCCGCCGAGCCTCGGCGTGATCAAATCACCGCTGAGAAACATCTCACGCGCCACTTGCACATAGCGCGGCTCGTCCGGTCCCACCAACGGCAGCTTGCCAAGACCGTACAAGTAAAACGCGATGATGATTGCCGCAGGGAAAATGGGGACTCGCTTGGCAAGCGCTGAAGGATGCAAGTATATTCGGCTCCAATCGGTCGACGCGCCAGACTAACACATTATGTTGCGCACAGCAGTCATCGGAGCCGGCAGCCTCGGCAGCCAGCATGCTCGCATTCACGCGGCGCTCGCCGCCGAAGGCCTCGCGCAATTCACCGCCGTTTGCGATTTGAACGAAGAGACTGCGCGCTCAGTCAGCAGCGAGAGAAAAACAGATTGGACCACCGACTGGCGGGAACTGATCGGCCGCATCGACGCCGCGAGTATCGCCGTCCCAACCGAAGCACACTGCGAGATCGCATGCGCACTACTCGAGTCGGGCATTCACGTGCTCGTCGAAAAACCGATCACGCGCACGCTTGATGAAGCCGACCAGATGATTCGCGCGGCCGAAAGAGGAAACGCGCTGTTACAGGTCGGTCATCTCGAGCGTTTCAACCCGGCGATGGTCGCGTTGCGTCCACACGTGCGCAAGCCGGTGTATTTCGAGATTCATCGCGTGGGCCAATTCACGGCACGCTCGCTGGACATCGACGTCGTGCTCGATTTGATGATTCACGATCTGGATATCGTGCAGTGGCTCGTCGGCGAAGACGTTGAAGTCACCAACATCCACGCCGTAGGAATCGCGATTCTGACCAATAAAGTCGACGCTGCGAATGCGCGTCTCGAATTTTCGTCGGGTGCAGTGGCGAACATCACGGCTTCGCGAGTGGGCACGGAAAAGATTCGCAAGATGCGCTTCTTTCAACCGCACGATTATATCGCGATCGACTACACGACTAAGCACGCTTCGATAAGCAGTCTTGCGCCACCCGCGGCGAGTGGCGCATGGCCCGGCGTACATACGAACCATCTCGATATCATCGATGTCGAACCGTTGCGCGCGGAGATCGTTTCGTTTTTGGAGTCGGCGCGGGACGGAGAGCCACCGGCGATATCCGGACTTGAAGGTCGCAACGCCTTGAGCCTTGCGCTGCGAACGCTGGAACGAATTCGCGAGCATGCCGAGCATCCCGGTATGAGCGAATTAAGCGCACACACTTAATGGCCACGCGGAATGAACAACTCTCGAACCTGCTGCAACAGGACATCGACGCCGGCGAGTTTCCTTCCTGCGTTTACCTTGTCGGTGAACGCGATAAAATCATCTACGAAGACGCGCTCGGGTATTCAGTAGTCGAACCTTATCGCATCGCGAACAAGCTCGACACGATTTACGATCTTGCCTCACTCACGAAACCGCTCGTCACGGCGTTGCTCTGTGCGCGCCGTATCGAACTCGGTGAGCTGACGCTCGATAGTTCCGTTTCTCATTACCTTGCCGAATTCGATCGTACCGACAAAAACATCATCACGATCCGCGAGTTGCTGACGCACACGTCTGGCCTGCCTGCGTGGCGTCCGCTGTATCTGCTCACGGAAGATGAACCGGAACGAGCCGCGGGCGCGATTGCGAATCTGGATTTGGAGTACAAGCCGGGCACGCACGTGGTCTACAGCGATCTCGGATTCATCGCGCTCGGCATCCTTCTGGAGCGGATGAATCATCAGCGTCTCGCTGACATGGCAAAACACGAGATCTTCGAGCCGCTAAATCTTACGCAGACATTTTTCAATCCGGAGCTGGCGTTGCAAACGGGCATCGCTGCGTGTGAGACCGGCAACGCGTACGAGGCTGATATGAGTAAGCAGACGGGCGCCGGTGAGTATGCGAGTTCGCGCCAGCGTTTGATCTGGGGTGAGGTACATGACGGGAACGCGTACTTTCTCGGTGGCGCTGCGGGTCATGCCGGGCTGTTTTCGACTGCGCGCGACACGTTTCTAATCGCGCAACAGTTTCTGGGAGATATAACTAAGTTGCTCGCCCCTGATACGTGCCGGCTGTTTCGCGAGAATATGACGCCGGGTTTGGAGCAGGCGCGATCGATCGGATGGCAACTCGCGGCGACGAAACTCTCGACGGCAGGTCCTGAGTTGCCGCCGGACAGCTTCGGGCACACCGGATTCACCGGAACGTGCGTGTGGATCGATCCGAATGCTGAGCGCGTATATATTTTGCTGACAAACCGCACTCATGCTCACGGACTGCCGTTCGCAAATATCAATGAGGTGAGGCGCGCATTTAATACTTTGGCCGCGGCTATAACCTGAATCTCAAGGTCGTCCCGATCACATTGAGATCGCCCGGCACGCTCACGCCGTCATTCTGCCGCAGGTAATAAAACTCCTGAGTGAAGTGCTTATCGAAAACCTTGCTGGCGCCGATCGTGAAACGATTGCGCACCCAGCGATCGACGGCCCAGTCGTAGAACACTTCATCCGCAACGTACAACGACAAAGGTCCAACCGGATGCTCGACCTGAAAACGGTTGCGATAGCGATTGGTCCTCAACCCCGAGTTGCGTATGCGATGCTCAAACTGATTTCGATCGCTCAACCTGAATTTATCGAGGTTGAATCGAAGCGTCACCGGCAGCGTCAGTCGATTCTCCCAAATCTTTCGACCACGAACGGGTTGCATTCCGATGTGCAGGTAGTTTGGTGAAACGGTCCAGTACTTCCCGATTTTCCACGTGAACCCAGCGCCAACGCGTTCATCGACCGGACGATTGATATCGCGGCCCAAACGCAACGTCCCGAGAATATTGAAATCAAAACTCTTCGTAACCGGCGCCGCGAGCTGAACGTCGGTCCATAACTGATTGTCCGTTCGATCGACAGACTGCGCCGATGCCCCGGATACGAGCAAGATCAATAGCAGCAGACTTTTCAACCTTTTGTGCCCTTTTTCGGCAGGACGGTGAAGGACGTGAGCGCCACCGAAACCTTTTCGCCGACATGCAGGCGCATCGAGCTGGCCTCGGGTTTCGGACGAGTGGCAATAATCGATTTGGTAGGCTTGCGATCCGGCGTTTCCGTGGTCAGGTAGAACGGAGTCTCATCAGCGTTACATTCATCACTGGCATCCACACGCAACCGTAAACGCTCGTAAGCGCCGACAAAAGCGATCTCCTCGATGCGCGCGCTCGAGAGCCGCGGGTGAGTTGAGCGCGGTAGATCTCCGCGACTTAACGAAACGTCTTCCGGACGGAACACGATGTTCACGCAATCACCCTCGCGAAACTTCTCCTGATCGAGCGTTGCCGGAATGCGCGCCGACCCGACTTCGAGAAAATCTTTTCTGACCACGGCTTCGAGAACGTTCGCCGCGCCAAGGAACGTCGCGACATACTCAGTCGCCGGATAATTGTAGATTTCAAACGGCGTGCCGATCTGCTCGATATGGCCCACGTTGAGCACAGCCACACGGTCGCCAAGCTCGAGCGCTTCTTCCTGATCGTGTGTGATGAAGATCGACGGCACGTTCACCTTCTTCAACAGCGCGCGGATCTCGCGACGCAGGTGTACGCGTGTTTGCGTGTCGAGCGCGCCGAACGGTTCGTCAAACAGCAGCACTTCCGGTTTGTAAGCGAGCGTCCTCGCGATCGCGACTCTTTGTTGCTGCCCGCCTGAGAGTTGCGAAGGATATTTCTTGCGGTGCTCCTCGAGTTGGACCAGAGACAACAGCTCGTTCACAGTCTCGCGAATCTGTTTGCGCTTGCGCTTGCGAATGCGCAGTCCGTAACCGATGTTCTTCTCGACCGTCATCTTCGGAAATAACGCGTACGACTGGAAGATCACGCCCACACCGCGCTCGCGCGCCGGTAGCTCCGTGACGTCGCGGCCGTGCAGAATCACTTTTCCCGTGTACGGCATTTCAAGGCCGGCAATGATGCGCAGGATGGTTGTCTTGCCGCTGCCCGAAGCGCCAAGCAGGACCAGCACCTCACCTTCAGCGACGTCGAAACTGATGTTCTCGAGGATGCTCGCTTTGCCGAAACGTTTGCTGAGTCCAACCACACTCGCGGCGGCAGTGGGCCGCGTCGGCTCCGGCTCTTCACGTTTCGGAATGAATGTCTCTTTAGCCTTCATAACGTGAAACTGCACGGGACAAGCCCGCGGCATCTCATCTCAGTCAACGTCCAACCAATCACGAGCGAAAAACAACACGCTAAAAATCAGGAATGAAAACAGCGCCAGCACGATCGCGATCGCATTTGCAGCTTCGATCTGGCCTTCGTTGAACTTCGCGAAAATGTAGAGCGGCGCGGTCTGTGTTCGTCCGGCCAGATTTCCCGAGACGAGGATCGTCGAACCGAACTCGCCGACTGCACGCGCGAAAGTGAGCAACGCGCCGGAGACGATCGCGCCTCGCAGCGACGGCAATGTCACGTGCCAGAACGTTTGCCAGCGAGTGGCGCCGATTGTCGCGGATGCTTCTTCGAGCGAGTGGCTCATCGTGTCGAACACGGGTTTAATCACGCCGAACGCGAGCGGGAAAGTGACGAAGATGTTGGCGAGGATGATCGCGCCGGCAGTGAACATGATTTGAAAACCGTGCGGCGTCAGCAAGCGGCCAAGAGTTCCGTACGGTCCCCACAGCAACAGCAAAGCGAAGCCGGCGACTGCGGTGGGAATCGCAGTCGGAAGCGAGATCGTCACGATGAGCGCGTTGCGTCCCCAGAAGTTGTAACGGGATAGAACGTACGCGGCGAACAGTCCAAAGATGACGTTGAAAACTGTGGCCCAGAAGCTCGTGGCCATCGAGAGTTTGAGGGCAAAGATCGCTTCAGGCGCAGTCAATGCCGCCCAGAATTTATCGAGACCATT
>DATDFT010000039.1:0-16432 GCA_036522475.1 Pyrinomonadaceae bacterium
TCGCTGAAATTTAATTACGCGGGATGATCGGAAGCACGAGTGCCGAAGGATAATTTGCTCCGTGGTAAATAGTTTGATGAGCGACTTTCGCGTGCGACGCGGTCGCGATGGGCTCGCCCGAGTTGAAGTTCCTGTCGAACCTTGGGAAGTTACTGCTCGAAATATAAAGCCGTATGCGATGCCCTGCTTTGAACACGTTTCCCGTTGCCCACAGATCGATCGTGTACTTGTAAACCTTACCCGGAACAACTTCCAACGGGTTCGCGGTGCCGTTTCGATAACGCGCGCGCACGATTCCGTCCGTCAGGAAACGCGCGTAACCGTTCGGCTCAACATCGACGAGCAGCGCCGTAAAGTCTGTGTCGGTTGCCGAAGTTGAGGCGTGCAGCTCGACAGTCACGAAACCTGTCGCTTCGACATCTTTGTCCAGCGGCGGCGTTGAGAATACGAGCACGTCAGAACGACTCTCGTTTGGCCTTTGATCTGCCGGACCCGGAGGCAGTGCTTGTCCGCAACACAGACGTCCACCGATCGTCGGCACCGGCTTCATCGGGTCATAATCGAACTCATCTTTTCGTTCAACTCCCGGTAGAGTTTGAGTCAATTCGCCGTCGCCGCTGACACTGTTCGCACGCGACGTCGAATGAAGGTAATACTTGGTGTAGCGCGTGCGCGCCAAAGGAAACTCGTGCTCATCGCGCCAGACATTGTCGCCCATAATGAAGAGTCGCACGGGTGTTGAACTTGAATATTCGTTGTTGATGCCTTTGAGCGCGTAGTCGAACCAATTCAACGCTGTGGCTGTATGATCCAGCACGGCGCTCTTTCCAAAAACGACGTCGCCGACTTTGCCTTCAGCGGACGTTGGCGCATGGGCCCATGGGCCAATGATCAGTCTTTGACCGTTACGCGCTGTCGTTGTCTTGCCTTCTTTTTGTAGCCCGGTGAAGTTTTTTATCGAGCCTTTCAAGAACAGATCGTGCCAGCCGCCGCCGTGCAAACCCATCACTGTCATCTCGCGATAATGATCCGACACACGCCATTTCTGCCAGAAAGCGTCGTCGCGTTCGTGCTTCAGCCAGTCACGAAAGTAAGGCGCCAGCGCCGGCGGCTGTGGCGTCTTGAGAATTTGATAGCTTTCCAATGGAATTTCATTTACCCATTCTTTTGGCGACAGACCAGTTTCCGCCTGGCGACGCAGAGTGTCGACCGCCAGAATCGACGTCCACGAACTACTGAACCATTGCATCAACGCGCCGTTTTGATAGGTCCATCCATCGTAGTACTCGGACGCAGTGACGTAAGGAAAAATCGCGACCAAGTGTGGAGGCACCGCCATCGCGGCGAGCATCTGCGTTGCTCCGACGTAAGAGCCGCCAAACATTCCAACCTTGCCGTTTGATCGATCGAGTTGCGCTGCCCACTCGACGGTGTCGTACCCATCCGAGCTCTCGTCGCGAAATGGATAGAAGTCGCCGCCTGATTCGTAACGGCCGCGAGTATCCTGCAACACCACCACATATCCATGCGAAGCTAACTCGTTTGCCATTGCTGCTTCGTCGGTGCGGTTGTAAGGCGTGCGCTCGATGAGCACGGGAAACTTTTCATCACTGACGGGACGGTAGATGTCCGCTGCAAGCAACACGCCATCGCGCATTTTCACTCTGACGCTCTGCTCGATTGCGACGCGATAGAGCGTCTCGGCAGTTGCGAGCCCAACGTCAGCGCAAACGGACGCGACAGTCACGACTAAGATCCACAGAGCTTGCCTGATTTGGTTCCTCATAAGTTTGGTCTCTTCGCGCCTGAACCCTGGTGCTGCATGAAATAAACGAGCTGACTAGTGAACTGAAAAGCCCAATTGAACGCGCGCGCCGGGTGGTTCATGTCGAGTTTCACCGCCAAATCCAGAAAGCGTTCGAAACGCTTGCGGTAAACATCTCTTCGCTTCGCGTCGCTGGTGAAGAAGGCTCCGAGAGCAAACGTGTAAGCCATCTCGGTGTTATGCATCTCCATGTCCGGACCGAGTTCGCCCGGCGACGCTTTCGGATCGAACGCTGCGAAGCAGTTGATGACGTAATACGCCTTCGATCCGTCCGGCACGATTCCCTGCCGGTCGAGAAAGTCGCACCACTTAACAACGATCTCCGCAACACGCCGGTCCTTCGTCAGAGTCCAATAATGAAACAACGGATCGAGCAGTAATGCCATCATCCACGCGGACGTCGCGCCCGGAAAAGTAGCTTCGTTCGGATCGTACAGTTCCCAGTTTTGACGAAGAGATCCATCGGCAGGACGCCCGTCGGGCGGTTGTTGCTGGTGTTTGTAGTACGCATCAACGCACTCGCGCGCCTTGGTCCAATACTTTCGCTCGCCCGTCATCTCCCAGCCGTGCAGGATGCCGAGCAAACCGTAGCCCTGATGGCGCAGCGTCCAGAAGTTGCGGCCACGTTCAGGATCGACGCCCAGCGGAACCGGTTTGATGAGGTCCGGACGGTACACAGGATTCTGATGATCGAAACAGTACTGCGCCATCAACTTGCCGCACGCAAGCGCGCGCTCATCGCCGGTCAAAAGGTAATGGATGTGCATCGCGCGTGGATACACGTATTTCAGATCGGCGCCTTTCAGCGTGAAGATGCCGGCGTCCGGGCCGTCCAACTTAGTATGCGTGCGAACGAAGTTAGCCGCGTGATACGCTGCATCCAGATACTTGCGCTCGCCTGTTCGCACGTACATTTTGTAATAACAGGAAGTTCGATCGAACAGCCACTCGTGATAAACCTGGCTGTCGAGATAAGCGAGCGAGCCGGGAAAGTTCTTCTCGACGAAACGATCGTATCGGGAATACTCACCTGATGACGCGGCCGGTGTTTGCGGACCAACGATCCCTGAAGCGCACATCCAATCCGCAGGCAACACCGCTTGAACTCGAGGGCCAGTCAAACCGTTCTCGTCGATCAGCGTCTCCGCCACGCGAACGAAGTTTGTTTCTGACTTTCGCGAGCGCCGCTCGAAGCGAACCGTAACGCGCTGATTCTTCTGTTTGGAGAAATCGCTTTTAAACTGGATCAGTACGGATCGCACTGATCCGTCGCGACCGCCTGTCCGCCACGGCTCGAGTGAACGCACGGCCGCAACGACCTCAGTTCCATCTTCAGCGAGCACTCTGATCTCACGAGGATCGTGGAGAAAACCCGGCGGCAACGGTAAGCCGAAACTAACCACCTCTTCACGCAGATCGGTCGCGCGCCCCTCGAGCTGAACGACGACCTGGTCCGACCTGGAAACCAGCGCACGTCCTGCGATGGGAATTGCAAACAGCGACAGCAGTCCCCTCTTTAGGAACTGCCGGCGTGAGCGTTCGTCCTGAAGCATATCGTCAGAGGCCTAACAACTGGGCTGCGTTTTCGTAGTACACCTTGCGGAGAATCTCGTCCGGTAAACCGATTCCGTAAATGCGCCATCGTCCCTGCGGCGGAATCGGGGCGGGCGCGTAGTCGAAGTATTCATCTTCGGTTTCGAGAAAACGGTAATAGATCTCGTAGAGCTCGTTGCCGAAGATCTGTTGTGGTGTTTCGGTTCCGTGAGGCGTCGCATCCGTCGCAAACAAGATGCGGTCCTGATACTTGTCGAAGAACTTGCGCGTCATGCGCGGTTGACGTCCCAGCTCGCCGATCCGCGCCGCGATATCGACGTACATGTTCGGATAGCGATCTAAACATTCGGCTACGTACGGCAGGTTCTCCGAGTCAGCAGTATGAAGGGCCACAAACTTCGTTCGAGGATGGCGCTGCATCACACGATTCCGCGCCTCTTGCAGCTCGGCGTTACTGGGAAAATCTTTACCGTGGAACGACCAATCGGGATGAGCGCTCAGCTCCTCGTAACGTTCATTGAACCGGTCGGTAGGCAAAAAGAACGCTTCGGGATCCGACACATGAATCGCGACGGGCATGTTCAAAGCGCCGGCTGCGTCCCACATCTGATCGAACCTGCGGTCATCAACCTTGACCAAGGGACCGGTAGTTACGTTCTCTCGCAGGTACAGACCGAGAGTCTTAAGAACCTTCAACCCTCGTGCTCCCGACTTCTTCGCAGCTTCGAGTTGATTCGCCTGGAATTTCGAATAGTCCGCTCGCTTGATCTGCGCGTACCAAGGTTCGGTGAATACGATGAATCGATCGGGATGCGGTTGTGCCCAATGCTTCACAGTCTCCTCGAGCAACGGTCCGTAGCCGCCGGTCAGGTTCACCATGATTCGCACATTCTTCGCGTCCATCACCTGAAGGATTTCAGCGGGAGTCGCCGCGTGATGAACAACGTCAGACTTCCCCTTGCGATCAACCCAGGAGAGATGCGAGTGGAAATCGATATTCGGAAAACGCGAGCGCGGAACATGCGTCTCGGGAACGTGCAACATACTCTTCGGCTGATAATCTTTCAGTGCGAGCGGTTGAGCTTTTTGGCCCTGCGAAGAATTTGCCGCTGCCTGTACGTGAGCAGTACTGACCACTTGCGAACCGACCGCGCCCAGTCCCGCTGCCGCAACTGTTTTTAGCCATTGTCTTCTTCCTCGTAGAGTCATGCATCCTCCCTAACGCTGAGTCAAAAACAATTTGTTTGCAGTTTGTAAGTAACTTGAACTAACCTTATAGCATTCACAATCTGAACTGACAAAGAGTTTTTTGATTTACCTGCGATAACGCGTGACTGTCGGTCCCTGCTCAATGAAGGTATCCGAAATCAAAACCGCTCTGGCTCGGATCGACTCTGACGCGGGGCGCAGACTCTCGCGTCTCTGCTCGCTTTTTCTCGACCGGTACGGCGACGGCCCCGGGTCGCTGCTGCGTGCACCTGCGCGCATCGATGTTCTCGGCGAGCACATCGATTACGTTTCTTACCTGCCGACAGCGTCGCTGACCTTTGGCAGCCGCGAACATGACGTGCTCATGCTTTACAAAGACTCCGGTGAGCCGCGAGTCCGAAGCGCCTCAACCTCCCGGAATTATGAACCGTCGTCGTTTAATATTTTAGAAGACCAGGTACCCGAATTCGGACAGAACGTCACCGATGAGTGGCTCGCATTTCTCTCTCATCACGGTACTCCTACACCGCACTGGCAAAACTACATACGAGGCGCAGTCACCTTCGCGCGCGCTAAGTTTGGCGAACGCGTGACAACCGGTTTCGATTTTGCGCTCGACTCTACCGTTCCTGCGGGTGGAGGCGCGTCATCTTCTTCAGCTTTAGTCGTTCTCGGTGGAGCTGCGATTAGAGAAGTAAACAAGATTTCGTTTACCCCGGCAGAGCTCGCGCGTGATTCGGCCCTCGCCGAGTGGTACATCGGCACACGCGGCGGTTCGATGGACCACACGACCATCTGCCTGGCGCAGCGTGCGCATGCGGTAGTAATCAACTACAGAACCGGGCAAACCAGACAGGTTTACTTACCCGACGAACCCTTTCAGTGGCTCACGTTTTTTTCCAAACCGGCTGATAAAGGTCGCGAGGTCATGATTCAATACAACGAGCGCGCCGCCGTTTCGCGCCTGTTGATTCCGGCGATCACCGGCTCGCTCGATAGACTCGATAAAGCCGAAGACCTGCTCACGTCTTTGCCGGCAACGATTTCCATAAACACGCTTCGTTCAGATTATCCAGCAACGTTTTCAGAGCTGAAACGCTCGTTCCCTGCTCTCGTAAACGACACTTCGCGATGGCCGCTTCAGTTACGGAGTCGCGCATTACATCACCTCGCAGAGGTCAGACGCGTCACGATCGCCACCGAAATTCTCGACTCGATCCAAACGGAATCGGCTCCCGAAAGCCGCCTTAATGCGATGGCCCGCCTCGGAAAGTTGATCGACGAATCCCACGCGAGTCTGCGTGACCTGTACAACGTCAGCACGAGCGAGGTCGAAGAGCTGGTGGACATCGTTCGTTCGCATCCGCACGTTCTCGGCGCGCGTTTGATGGGCGGTGGATTTGGCGGAAACGTCCTCGCACTCACAACGAGCGAACATTCCGCATCCCTGATTCAACACGTACAGAAACACTACTACGATCCGCAGCAGCGAGACGGCGTTCGCGAAGGATCGATAATGATTTCGACTCCGGGCGACGGACTCGGCCACGTTGTATTGCTCGATCTGTTGCCGCGAGTTTCACAAGACATCTGGCCGGTAATCGTTGCTGCGGGAAAAGGCACGCGAGCATCGGGCAGTGGCATTGAAGTTCCCAAGCCGATCGCACTCATCGATCGCGAGCCCTCAATCGTTCACGTTCTCAAGAATTTGCGGCGCGGGCTGGGCCAAACTCGACCTCCAGTAATCATCGTTTCACCCCAAACAGAAGCCGCCGTAAGGCAAGCGCTGAAGAACGAAGACGTCACGTTTGTTATCCAACCCGAAGCGCTTGGAACGGGTGACGCAGTTTTGCAAGCGCATGAATTGATGCGCGACTTCAACGGCCTGACACTCGTTGTGTGGAGTACTCAACCTGTGATTCAGGCTAAGACTTTCGAGCGAACCGCGAAGTTAGCAAACGTGCATCAAGCTTTCGACATGATCGTTCCGACTACCTTTCGACAACATCCATACGCGCCGATAAAACGCAACGAACTCGGCGAAGTGCGATCAGCGTCAGAGACTCATCTCGAAAGCGCAGAGCGCGAAGATTTCGGCGAGACAAACATCGGCATGTTCCTGTTGAAGAACCAGTCGATGTTTGAAGTGTTACTCGATCTAAGAAGTCGCTACTGGAACGAATCGAATCGTAATTACGATCGAAAGAAGAATGAGCTCGGTTTCCCCAACGAACTCATTAATAGTTTCGCAAAACGGAAAAACGGCGTATTCGCGTGTGCGATTGCGGATTGGCGCGAGGCCCAGGGAATTAAGGAATTGCCGGATCTCCTCACCTGCGAGCGATTCATTTCGGAGTTGCGTTAACGAACCATGGCAACAGTTGCAAGCACCCCGAGGGTCGCGCGGAAGCCGATCTCAAACCTGCGTTGGTGGATCGGCGGCCTCCTGTTTGCCTCGACAGTGATCAACTACATCGACCGGCAAACGTTGTCGGTGCTCGGGCCGTATCTCAAGACTCAGTACCAGTGGAACAACCAGCATTTTGCGACGATCGTCATCGCCTTCCGCGTGGCTTATTCGATCGGACAAACACTCGCCGGTCGTTTCATCGACCGCATCGGAACTCGCAAAGGTCTGACGATCACGGTCATCTGGTATTCGATCGCCGCCATGCTAACGTCGTTCGCTGTTGGACTGCGCAGCTTCGCGTTCTTTCGTTTTCTGCTCGGCGCGGGTGAGTCCGCGAATTGGCCGGCCGCGACCAAAGCGGTTTCCGAATGGTTTCCAAAAAAGGAACGCGGCTGGGCAGTTGCCCTTTTCGACAGCGGCTCTTCGATTGGCGGTGCGATCGCTCCGTTGCTGGTGATAGCGCTTTACAAATATTTCGGTGGCTGGCGACCCGCGTTTGTAATTACGGGAACACTGGGATTTCTGTGGCTCGGAGTTTGGCGAGTGCTTTATCACCCGCCCGAATCTCATCCGCGAATAAGTGATGCAGAACGAGAAATGATCCTGAGTGATCGCGCCGATCTTGAAGAGCAGGACCACAGTCCCGCGCGTTCGTCACGATGGCGCGACTTGATCAAGCTGCCGCAGACGTGGGCGGTGATTGCAGCAAGGACCATGACCGATCCGGTTTGGTTTTTCATCACCGACTGGTTTGCAATTTATCTCGTCACGAAAGGCATCAATCCCGAACAAGGACTGCTGGCGTTTTGGATTCCGTTTGTAGCTGCGGACCTCGGGAACTTTTTCGGCGGCGGCCTGTCGAGTTGGTTGATAAATCGCGGCTGGCCGGTAATCAAAGCACGCAAAGCCGTGGTTGTGTTCGGCGGCCTGGGCATGACTCTTCTGATCCCGACGATCTTTACGTCCAGTCTCCTGGCACTCGCCGGCTTATTTGCAGTTTCAACTTTCGCGTACGCATCGTTTTCCACGATGGCGCTTGTGCTGCCGTCAGATCTTTATCGCAGCCAATCTGTCGCGACTGTCAGTGGAATGAGTGGTACCGGCGCGGGTTTGGGAACGATCGTGTCAACCTATCTCATCGGTTACGTTTCAGATCATTATTCATTCGAACCGATCCTCATTGGTGCGAGTTTGATTCCACTTGTCGGAATGATACTGGTGTTGATTCTAATACGGCCGAGAGACAAGCACTCAGATGCGTAGACGCACGTTCATCAAAACAGGAGCAACACTCTCGCTCGCGACTGCCCTTGGCCAGACCAGGGCGCAGGAGGTTACGACTCATAACTGGGACAAGTACGACTTCGGTTCTGGACCGCCCGTAACCGATCGCCTGAACCAGGGACCATTCGGAATCGAGCAGGACGAGGGTTGGTACACAGTGCTCGTAACCTCGCAATCGTCGAAGCCGGTGAAAAACTATGGGCTCGGTTTGGTCGGATACACGTGGGAAGAAGGTGGACCATCCCTCGCCGCCCGCGCCGGCAAAGAGACCCTCGAACAGCACGTCGAGAAAATGGCGTCGCTTCCGTTTGTTGATGTGCTTTACATCCGCTGCGATTGGCGCGACGTTCAAAGTGCTCCGGGAAGACTCAATCTAAATCCAGTCTTCAAACTGACGCTCGACGCAGCCAAGCGTCACAACCTGCGCGTTGCGTTTCGCATTCAGATGTCGAACACGGAAGGTCAGCCGCAGCGACTCGCGTTGCCCGACTATCTTCAGAAAGAAGTGCCCCTCGTGAAGATCGGCAAGACATACGGCGCCCAAGCGGATTTTGTTGAGCCGAGATATGATCATCCGCGGTTTCAGTCTGCGTTCAAAGAGCTCAACGAGCTGTTGGTCCAGGAGTTTGATAGCAATCCGCTCATGGAGTTCGTCGATCTGATGATGTACGGCTTCTGGGGCGAGGGACACACCAGCAATCTTCCGAATCCTTTTCCTGATTATCTCACCGCCGAGAAGACGTTTCTGGAGATGACAAACCTTCAGTTGGAGCTTTGGAAGAAGGTGCCGCTGGCGGTGAATACTCAACCTGACATCAGCAACGTCGGCAACAGGGAGGTACAGGATCTCTGTGTGCGAGCCGGTTGTTGGCTGCGTTCCGACAGCATCGTTATCGAAGAGCCGATCCAGATCGAAGAGCTTGCAAATCGTCCGCCGTGGCTGGCGACGATCGTGGAAGACGGCTACTACCGGCAATACAAAGTCGATCCGAGCTATCTTACTGTCGATGAGGCAGGAGTGAACGTACTCGAAAAATGGATGCTGCATTCGCTCGATCTGGGTGCGAATTACTGGTCGCTGTGGACTGAATCTGACAACCTGCGGCGCTATTACGAACGTTATCCGAACGGCTTTGACGCGTTGCGAAAACGTCTCGGCTATCGAGTTCGTCCTTCGTGGATCTGGCAGAGAAAAAGATATGGAACGGATGAAGTGATTGTAGCTGTAACCAACGACGGTGTTGCTGGTATTCCCGGTGTGCTCCGCTTGTATCTCGAAAGTTTGGACGGAAAGATTCAACTCGGAGGTTCTCTCGACGCCGGACACCCCTATGCAGGTAAAATCAGGCAAGCATCATTTCTACTGCCGAAGAACAGCGACGGAATCAAGCTCAAAGTCAGGGCTGATATTGAGACGAAAGGCGGCAAGCGACGGCCGGTGAGTTGGGCCACGGCACAGCCAACGAACGCCGACGGCTCGATAACTTTTGAATTGCTTAAGCGTGACGATCCAAAGTGGAGAAAGGGCGTTTGAAATAGCGGCATGAATTACTCGATCGGTATCGATCTCGGCGGGACCAACATCAAGATAGTCGTGCTGTCGAACGAGGGTGAAACGCTCGACCACATCACCTGTGATACGGGTGACGCGGATGGCTCATGGGCGGAGACTATCAAACGCAACTTACTGAAA
The DNA here is from genome assembly GCA_036522475.1 of Pyrinomonadaceae bacterium. Lineage (GTDB taxonomy): Bacteria > Acidobacteriota > Blastocatellia > Pyrinomonadales > Pyrinomonadaceae > PSRF01. Next base: position 9,976 of record DATDFT010000039.1, read on the forward strand.
ATTCAAACACAGCGCGGCGAGGCTTGCTACCTTGGCGTAGCGTCACCGGGTCTCGCGGCGAAGGATGGTAAATCGATCGCTTACATGCGCGGCCGCCTCAGAGGAATCGAAGGATTTATCTGGACGGATTTTCTCGAATCGCCCAAACCGGTGTTCGTTCTGAACGATGCGCACGCCGCGTTGTTGGGTGAGGTCTGGCAAGGCGCAGCAAAAGGATACCGCGATGTTGTTTTGTTAACTCTCGGAACGGGTGTTGGAGGCGCGGTGCTCGCGGACGGGCGTTTGCTAAAAGGCCAGATCGGTCGAGCCGGACACCTGGGCCACATTTCAGTGAACTCCGATGGTGCGCCGGATATCGTGGGAACGCCGGGAAGTCTCGAAGAGATGATCGGCAACTACAACTTATCCGAGCGCTCGGGAGGTCGATTCACCTCGACGCGCGAACTCGTTGCGGCACACTTGAATGGAGATACTGACGCAACGCGGATTTGGCTCAGGTCCGTCTTTCACCTCGGAGTTGCGGTCGCGTCATTCATCAATGCTTTCGATCCGGAGATCGTCGTCATCGGCGGCGGCATCGCTCAGGCAGGACCGGCGCTATTCGAGCCGCTCAATGAGTACCTCGATCGTTTTGAGTGGAGACCGATGGGAACGAGAGTTCCCGTTAAAGTAGCAGCACTCGGTGACGTCGCAGGCGCGATTGGCGCTGCTTACTACGCCATGCTTGAGTCGAAAATTTAACTGGTTTCGTTTGCTTTCGTTCGTAAGTGCCGCGCGCGGTCCAAAAGTGGTAGAATCGCGGCACTGCGAAATGCTCAACCTCGAACGTAGAACCAAAATTCTTGAACTGCTGGAGAAAAACGGCCAAGTCGCTGTTATTGACCTGAGCCGGCGGTTCAAGACATCCGAAGTAACAATCCGCAACGATCTAAAAGCTCTCCATGATCGCGGCCTGGTGCGTCGCGCTCACGGCGGCGCCGTTAAGGTCGCCACCGTGAGCATGGATCCGTCGCTGAAAATAAAAGCCGAGATTCATGCAGACGAGAAGCGTCGCATCGGAGCAGCCGCGGCCGCTCTTGTAAGGGACGGCGATTCCATTATCCTCGACTCCGGGACAACCACGCAGCAGATCGCGCGACAGATCAAGACCAGGAAAGATTTGAAAGTCATAACCAACGGCTTGAACATCGCCATGGAATTATTTGGCGCCAAGGACATTCAGCTTATTTTCCTGGGCGGGGTTATCCGGCAAAACTCTCTGTCGGCAGTCGGACATTTTGCCGAAGACATACTGGCCCAACTCTCGGCTGACAAGCTGTTTCTCGCAGTCGACGCGTGCGATGTGGAATTTGGGCTGAGCACGCCGAACGTGGAGGAGTCGCAGGTTAACCAGGCAATGGCGCGGATTGCAAAAGAGACGATTTTGGTTGCCGACTCGAGCAAGTTTGGCAAGAGAAGTCTATCGCGAATTGTTCCGCTTTCGGATATCGACGTGATCATTACCGACCGCGGGCTTGCAGCAGAGATGCAAACAGAGTTGCGATCGCACGACCTTAAGCTCGTCCTGGTTTAAGTCAATGAATCAATGAATAGTGACGTGAGAAACGACGCGCGTGATCGCGCCTTGAGGACTCGGTTCGTCCGGCTTTAGACCTTCTCGCAGTGAAGCAAACAAGCCGAGAAACTGACCTACGAGAACGTACAGCGGCGGAAGGTAAAGGTCAGAAATTCTCTTCTCAAGGTTGAAGAAAATCACGTTTTTATCGGCCTTATCCGCGTTTACCGTACTCACGGTACAGCACTTCGACGTCAATCCTTTCTCACAAATCTCCTGGATCAAGTCCTGCTCGAAAGCCGCGCGCCTCGCATCCGCTGACAAGAACCCAATGACCAGCGTGTCACCGTCAATTGCTGATAAGGGACCATGTCTTAGTCCGAGGAATGATTCGGCAAAACTGAATACTCGCCCGCCGGTAAGCTCCAGAACCTTGAGAGCCGACTCAATCGCGGCGCCTTTCAGAGGTCCTGTCCCGAGAAAACAGACTTTCGAAAAACCTTCCTTTACCAGTCGCTCGCAAGTGCTCGCCACGACCGGAAGGGCCGGCTTTGCCGCGGCTGCGAGAGTCTCTACAGTGGGACCGTAGTCGTTGAAGTTGCGAAAGTGCGCCAACGCCTGCGCCACTATCACCATGTTCGAGAAAGAGCTGGTCATCGCCAGGCCGCGATCGTTCACCGCATCGTCGAGGATGATGCTGAAGACGTTTTCCCTGCCCTGAAAAGCGCGGGCCATCTTCCCCTGCTGGTTGCAGGTGACAATGAGGTGTTTGATTCGTGGATACGCGTCGAGCGCCGATTCCAGCACTGCAACACCTTCAGAGCTATCGCCCGATCTCGAGAACGAGATCCAGAGATAATCACGATTCGGAATAACATGATCCGGCATGTTCGTGAGCAGATCCGTGCTCGGAATCGCCTGCACGGTACGGGCCCACTCGCTTTGCAGCAGTGCGCAAACTGATTTGCCGATGTAATCTGAAGTGCCGGCGCCAACGAGATAAACATCCACAGGTCCAGCGCTTCGAAGAAACGTCTCGATTGGCTTAGCCAGGCTCAGAACTTTTTGGTACGTATGACGCCAGGTGCGGGGTTGCTGCAAAATCTCGCGAAGCGTGTGCGCGACGCCCAGCGACTGCTGTTCAGAGTCCGGCAGATCGAGAAGTTCGGATAAAGAATATTCCTTTTGCATTTCGCTTGCGGCCTATATTAGAATCCAAAACCATTCGAAAGCAATCGAAAGTTTACGAATAGCAATTGACACAGCCGCCGGATCAAGATGGGCAGGTCGACAACACCTCGAATTCTCGTTATCGGCGAATTGAATGTCGACATTGTTCTGGCTGGTCTGGAGTCCATCCCGAAGTTCGGCGCCGAGATCCTGGCGCGGAATTGTGAGCTAACTCTCGGTAGCGCTTCGGCGATTTTTGCGGTCGGCCTGTCGAAGCTTGGACATCCGGTAACTTTTGTCAGCCACGTTGGAAGAGACAGCTTCGGCGATTTCTGCATCGACGCGCTGAAGCAGGTGGGAGTATCAACCAGGAACGTGATACGCACCGACGAAAAAACCGGAGTCACGATCGCACTGAGCAGTATTCGCGATCGCGCCCTCGTCACTTTTCCGGGTGCGATTTCGACGTTCACTGCAGACGCGGTCGATCGAGCCCTACTAAACCGACATCAACATCTGCATCTGACCTCTTACTACCTACAACAAGGATTACAGCCGTCGTTTGCGGATCTCTTTCGTGAAGTCAAGTCGCACGGATTGACGACGTCGTTCGATCCGAATTCTGATCCGTCGGGCCGCTGGAGCAAGAAGATCAACCGAGTACTCCGTCACACAGACGTGCTGTTCGTCAATGAACGCGAGGCTTCAAAACTGACCGGCATGCCGGCAGCAAAAAGCGCAGCAAAGTCTCTCGGCGCGTTAGTTCCCTGCGCTGTTGTGAAGCGCGGACGCCGAGGGGCGATCGCCATTGTGAGAAACCAAGTGTTCACCGATTCAGGATTTGCAATCGAAGCGCGAGACACGACCGGCTCGGGCGATTCATTCGACGCCGGTTTCATCTCCGCGTACGTTAGCGGCGCGCCGATTTCGGAATGCTTACGAATCGGAAACGCGTGCGGCGCGTTATCAGCACTCCGCGTCGGAGGTACGGCAGGACAACCGACTCAGCAGGAGTTGGATGTATTTTTACGATCGGCAACATGACCACGCTTTGCCCAAGTCGCGAGCTGCTCGACACCGCAATGGCTGCCGGCAATGCCATTGCGGCTGTTAATTTCTATAACGCCGAAACGCTGCTGGCACATACGCGTGCCGCAAACGCGCTCAATGCATCGATCATCCTGCAAACAACTGAGGCGACCATCAACTACCTGGGACTGCGCATGATTGTCGCAATGGCGAGAGCAGCGGCGGATGAGATGGAACAACCTGCGGCGCTGCATCTGGACCATGGCAGCAATTACGACCTGGCAGCGCGTTGCATTGAACATGGCTACACGTCCGTGATGATTGACGGCTCAAAACTATCTTTTGCCGGCAACTGCGCCATTACGCGCCGCGTCACCGATCTGGCACACGCGACCGGCGTGTCTGTTGAAGGCGAACTGGGCCATGTCGGCCAAAACAGTGAAACGACCGCACGCGACCGAGCAGAATTCTTCACCACCGCAGACGATGCAGCACGTTTCGTAACCGAAACCAACGTTGACGCACTCGCTGTGGCCGTCGGCACTGCGCACGGTTTCTACAAAGGCGCAGTAGAAATCGATTTCGATCGTCTCAAACAAATCAGAGCTGCGGTGCCCAACACTCCTTTAGTTCTTCACGGAGGTTCAGGTGTCTCAGCAGAGTTGCTGCGCAAGGCTATCTCGTGTGGCATCCGCAAAGTGAACTTTGGTACCGAACTGAAAAACGCGTTTACGAAAAGCGTCAAAGCCTCGCTGTTGTCGAGTGACGATATCGATTTGCGACGAACATTCTTGCCGGCTATTTCGGCAGTCGAGGAAATATCAAAATCCAAAATTCGGATTTGTTCGCACCCAACTGACGAAAGGCAAGCATCGCGTTCATGACAAACTTCAATTGGCTGTTGGACGGCAGCATCGTCGGCATTTACCTGCTCGTGACCATGATTGCGGGACTGATGGTCCGAAAGTATGTCGGCAAGGTCGAACAGTTTCTGGTTGCTGGTCGCGAGATGGACGTTTATCTCGGCATCGCTTCGCTCGCGGCGACTGAGTTTGGCATCGTCACGTGCATGTACACGGCGCAGAACGGATATGAGAAGGGCTTTGCGGGCGCGACTCCGGGAATCCTCATGGCGGTGGCGATGGCGGGAGTCGGGCTGACGGGGTTTGTAATCAAGCCGCTTCGCGATTCCGGCGTAATAACGATCCCTGAACTGCTCGATCAGAAATTCGGTAAACGCATTCGCTGGGCTGCGGGAGTAGTAATCGTGCTTGGCGGCCTGCTGAATATGGGAGTGTTTCTCAGAACCGGCGGCGAGTTTCTGGTACTCGTGGCGGGAATCGACGTCCGCTACCTCGAGATCATGATGACGGCTCTGCTTGTCGGCGTGGCCGTCTACACGATTCTCGGCGGAATGCTTTCGGTACTCGTGACAGACTTTTTGCAGTTCGTCGTGATGAGCGCCGGACTGATCCTCGTCACGATTCTGATCCTGATGAATGTCGGTTGGGACAAACTCGTGACTGCCGTGGACACTAACTACGGAGCGGGTGGCTTCAATCCATTCGTCAATCCGACGATGGGCTGGCAGTACGTGTTGTTCAATCTGATGTTGAATACCGCGGCTGTGCTCACGTGGCAAACAATCATTGCACGCGTGCTGGCGGCAAAAGATACCAGCACGGGACGAAAAGTTTACACACGCACGAGCTTCTTCTTTGTTTGCAGGTTCCTGATTCCAGGAGTCTGGGGCATAGCCGCGCTCGCTACTCTTGGACCAGTGGCAAACACACTCGAAGCGATGCCGCGTTACCTCAGTACCGCGGTGCCACCCGGACTGATGGGAATTCTGATCGCGGCGATGCTGGCTGCTGATATGTCGACCGATTCGTCGTACATGTTGACGTGGTGCAGCGTGATCTACAACGACATCATGGCGCCGTTTCGCAAGCGGCCGTGGTCGGAAAAAAGAGGCTTGTTTTGGAACCGGACCATCATCGCACTAATCGGCATTTTCCTGCTGCTGTATGGACTTTGGTATCCGCTCAAAGGCGACCTTTGGACATACCTCGGCGTGACCGGCACTATCTATCTCGCGAGTATTTCCGTACTTCTGATCGCATGTTGCTACTGGCCACGAGCTAACAGTTGGGGGGCGGCAGCGTCGATCTTTGTCAGTGCCGTTATTCCTGTTTCGTACCTGGTCATGGAACAGGTGCCGTCCACGGCTTCACTGGCAAAGTCTATCGGTCCGTACTATTCGGGTATCGCTACGTACTTGTTGTCGGGGGCGGCGATGATCCTTGGCTCTTCGCTCAAACCGCAAACTCGTTCGCGACAGGAGGCGGCGTGATGTCTCAGCACTGGTTCTGGTGGGCGATGACGATGGCGTGCGTGGTTTGGTATTCGACGATCACTGTTTATGTCGCGATCAAAGGAGCCAGCGACATCAAGCACATGCTCGCGCGCCTCGATGCAACGAACAAGCGAGAAGCAGCGGAGAATCGTGAATAGAAATGGCTTGGCAACAATAAATCGCTGAGGCCAAAACGAGCCGCAAGCGCCAGCGCCAAAGGCCAAAAACAAGCACCAAGCGCCAGCGCCAAAGGCCAAAAACGAGCCGCAAAGCGCCAGCGCCGAAGGCCAAAAACGAGCCGCAAGCGCCAGCGCCAAAGGCCAAAAACAAGCACCAAGCGCCAGCGC
>DATDFT010000040.1:0-3832 GCA_036522475.1 Pyrinomonadaceae bacterium
ACTATGCGCGCGGCGGAGGGAAACGTTCTGCGGTGTTCGTCACCGAGTTACGATGATTGAGCCAACGCCGTTGATTCGGGAGACCGAGGTCGTTTAGCCAGTGCATTTCTTCATCGTTAAGAACTGCCAGAGGCTGCGGCATTAAGAGGTCACCCACCTGTCTATGCAGGTTCAATTACGGCTTCGGAACGGCAAATGCGGATCTCCCTCCTGCCAGACCGCGAGTCGTGAATCGCAAATCGTGATGCGGCTACGTCACCACGATTGACGATCCAGGATTCGCGGTTTTTCATTTCCAGCTTCCCTAATCAAAGTATGAAAGTCCTCATGATCGGAGATGTAGTTGCGAAGCCCGGCCGTGTCGCCGTGCTTGAACGCATCCAGGATCTCCGCGAACAACACCAGATCGATCTCGCCATCATGAATGCCGAGAATCTCGCCGGCGGTTTTTCCGTAACGCCGTCGCTCTGCGAACAATTGTTTTCATCCGGCATCGACGTGATGACGTCCGGCAATCACATCTTCGACAAGAAAGAAGCGATCGAATACATCCGCAAGCAGCCGCGTCTCATTCGTCCGGCGAATTATCCACCGAACACGCCCGGCAGCGGCTACTGGGTCGGACAAGTTAACGGCGCAAACGTCGCCGTGATGAACGTGATGGGCCGAGTGTTCATGCCGCCTTCGGACGATCCGTTTCGCATCATCGACACTGTGCTCGATTCGTTACCCGCCGAGACGACCGTGCGCATCGTCGACGTGCATGCAGAAGCGACGTCGGAGAAGGTCGCGATGGGCTGGCATCTCGATGGTCGTGTGTCGGCAGTTTGCGGAACGCACACTCACGTGCAAACCGCGGATGAGAGAATCCTTCCCGGCGGCACTGCTTATCTGACGGATCTTGGAATGACGGGAAGTTACGCGGGCGTGATCGGTATGAACAAGTCCGACGTGATCGCGCGCTTTACTTCAGTCACTGCACGGCGCGCCGAGCATTCAAGCGGTGACGTGAGGATCTGCGCGGCCGTGATGGACATCGATGACTCAACCGGCCGCGCCCGCCACATTGAACGACTAAATCTCAGCCACCAACAGTGAAGCCCGTCCTCATTGCATGGGTTTATTTTGTCGTAACTCGCGCGCCAGAGCGATCCGTTGATCGATCTGAGCTTTCATTCCCGGTTTCAACTTCAGGCACTCATTGAAATCTTTTTGCGCCTCGCTCTCGTTGCCCAGGTACATGCGCGAGAGGCCGCGATTCAAATAAGCCCAGGCAAGCTGCGGATCGAGTTCGATCGCGCGGTTGAAATCCTCGATCGCTTTCGACATCTCACCTTTCATCATCAACACGGTCCCACGTCCCTGGTATGCCCAGGCCATGTTGTGATCGAGGTACGCGGCGCGGTTGAAGTCCGCCAGCGCGCCATCGTAGTTCTTCACTTCGATGTAGGCGTAACCTCGCTGGTAAAAACTCTCGGGAATGCGATCGTTGAGTTCAATCGAACGGTTTAGATCTGCGATCGCGCCCTTCGCGTCACCGAGATCGAGTCGCAGACTGCCACGATTGCTGTAGGCTTCGTAGAAATCTTTCTTGAGTGCGATCGCCTTATCGAGATCTTTCAGAGCCTCATCGTATTTCCCCATGGCTCGCAACGCGGCGGCGCGATTCAGGTATGGACTTGCCAGCCCCGGTCTGATGCGCAGAGCTTCGTTGTAATCTTCGATGGCTCCTTCGAGGTCGTTCTTCTTGTAACGCACGAGGCCGCGGTTGTTGTAAGCATTGGCGGTGAAAGGATCGATGACTTTGATTTCCTCGCTCGAATAGTCGTTGTAGGAGTTTCCGAGATCGCGATTCGAGCTGTTGGAATCATTTAGATGGGAACTGAGGCGAATGGCCCTGGTTAAATCTTCGAGTGCACCGTCAAGATCGCCATTGTCGATTTTCTTACTGGCGTCATTGAAACGGTTAAGCGCAGCTTCGGGAGTTCGTGTCTGGGCAAACGCGATTGCAGGGAGACAGAGGGAAACAAATGCGAACAGGAGCGCACAACGACGCATGGTAGACCCTCCTTGGTTGAAGCTCGTCCACCGGGTGCGCTAAGATGCGGGGTGTCGATGATGCAACTTTGAGCGCTGCGAGGCGATCGAACTTGTGTTGTCATCCAAGCCTCGTTGCTATCGCAAGTAGCAACGAGGCTTTCAATATTTCCGGTGTCGGTCACCGGCGTCTAAGTCTAAAACGACTGAAATTCAAAAAAGTTACAAAAAGAAATAGCTGGGCTCTGAATCTGTAACACCGTGGCGGGAAGAGTTGTGGCGAAAAGAATAGGACGATTAGGTCCGGTCCGACTTATTGGATTGATGTTTGTCTATTCGGGCGCCGTTTCGCTGGGGACCACTGATCCGTGATGAGGTTTGACCATTGGCGGTGAGAGTAATCTTTGCGCGTATCCTTCGGGGAAAGAGCGTACGCGCCCGCTGGAATCCGTGACGACATGTCCGGTTTCGCCCTCAGCGACGACTTGACCATTTGAAGCACGCACAATTTCGTAGCCAAAACGCAGGGAACGTTTACGTAATTCGGTAATGTGCGTCCGAACTATTAGTTCATCGTCGTAATAGGCAGGGGCTTTGTAGCGGCAGTAAGCCTCGGCTACCACCAGAAACGCATCCTCGCTCTGTTCCATGTCGCGGTAGGAAAAACCGCGCGCGCGGCAATAGTCAGTCCTGCCGATTTCGAACCAGACCAAATAGTTGGCATAATAAACGATGCCCATCTTGTCCGTTTCGGCATAACGCACCCGTAATAACGTTTCGTGCCAAACGCCGAATACATCGTCAGGGGCAGGGCTGGTCATCTGAGCAAAGCCTTCCGAACTCATAAGCGAGCGAAGGAAATGATTTCCCGATCCGGTTCAAACTGTAAACGTTTAGCGGACTATAAGAGTGAAGCACCGATTATGTCAAAGAAAATTAGCGGCTGCCTGGCCCTATTAACACTGTTGTGCCTTTGCAGCGGCAGCTTTCTGCCACGCGGCCACGCCCAAACGGGCGCTGCTGCTGGTACGGTCCAGAACGCAGCCATCGTTTCGACGACCGCGGCCGTGCTCAAGGAAACCAGCGAGTTGCGAGAGCTCCCGATCCTGAAGGCCGTGAAAAGCGGGGCCCAGTCGCGCGCGGAGATCGAACGCATGATCATCCGCAACCTCGACGACGAGACCACGCCCGCGGAGATGCATGCTGCGGAAATGACGCTCAAAGCGTTTGGCCTCGCGCCCGAGAACTTTTCCTATCGTCCGTTTCTGATCAAGTTGTTAACTGAGCAGGTCGCCGGCTACTACGATCCGAAAGTGCAGCAGTTTTATCTGGCTGACTGGATCGAACTCGAAGGCCAGAAGCCAGTGATGGCCCATGAACTTACTCACGCGCTTCAGGATCAGCACTTCAACCTCAAACGTTTCGAGAATTGGCCCAAGGGCGACTCTGACGCCGAGCTCGCCGCGCATGCGCTTATCGAAGGCGATGCGACGCTCGCGATGACGCTTTACATGGCGAAGAACCCGCTCGTGGCGCTCGCGTTCATAAAGAGTCTTGGTTCGCAGGACTTGGCTACCGAACAGTTCAAGCAAGCGCCGCGCGCGTTGCGTGAGTCGTTGCTGTTTCCGTATGAGGAAGGTTCGGCATGGGCCACGCAGTTGTACAAGCGTGGTGGTTGGGAACTGGTGTCGCGCGCGTTTACTAAACTGCCGCAGTCAAGCGAACAGATCCTGCATGCCGATAAATACTTCGCTTACGAAGCGCCGCAGAAGCTCACGCTGCCGGATTTCAAGAC
>DATDFT010000041.1:0-12507 GCA_036522475.1 Pyrinomonadaceae bacterium
GGCTTGGGTTACGACTGGTCTGACATCGGTGTGATGACAAACATCAGCGACGATCACGTGGGCCAGGACGGAATCAAGTCAGTCGACGACGTTCTCTATGTTAAGTCGCTGGTGGCGGAGCGCGTGAAAGAGGGCGGAACGCTCGTGCTCAATGCCGATGACGAGCACCTCGCGCGGTTGATGCAAAACGAGCGCATCAACAAAGTGCCGAAGACTGTGGTTTATTTTTCAATCGACGAAAACAATCCGCTTGTCAGAGATCATTTGCAATCGGGCGGCAAAGCTTATTTCGCACGCAACAACGCGTTGATTGAGTCGGTGGGCGACGTGCAACGAACGCTCGCAGATGTTTCGATACTGCCAGTGGTGATGAATGGCGCGGCACAATTTCAGATCGGCAACTTGCTCGCGGCAATTGCGGCGTGTCGCGCGTTTGGTATCGAGCAGGACGTGTTGCTGAAGGGTCTCGTGAGTTTTTCGAGCTGGGCCAATAATCCCGGCCGCGCGAATCTGTATCGCTTAAACGGCGGGCACGTGATGGTTGACTACGGACATAACACCGAGGCGTTCGACGCGATTTGCCGTCTTACGTCCAACTGGAATGATCGTCGTGTGACGGGAATCATCACTATACCCGGAGACCGCGACGACGCGATTATCGATCGCGCAGCGCGAGTTGCAGCGAAGGGGTTCAATAAAGTGATTGTGCGCGAGGATCGAGATCTACGCGGACGCAAGCCGGGCGATGTGGCGAAGATCGTTTGTCGCGCGATTAGCGAGGTGTCGCCCGGAATCGAGTGCGAAGTGGTGCTCGATGAAATCGAAGCGCTACGCCACGCAGTGAGTCAAATGATCAAGGGGGAAGTAGTCGTCTTGTTTTATGAAAAACTGTCACCGATTCAGAAGGCGCTGGACGAAATGGCTGCGCAGCCAGTCATGTCGCTGCCGCCATTGCTTCCCACTCCGGAGCCGAAGAGAGAACCAGTAGCTCGATCGATTGTCAGACCGCGGCGAGTTAGCAAGCGTCTGGTCCCTGCCATGCCATCGGCGTGAGAGATGTTTCATGCAAACGCGCACGAAAATCCTTTAGTGCCTGCGCTTAACTTTGCGGCTTTGCGTGAAAAGTTCTAAGGAATTGCTGGAGTTATTGGTCTAAACATGTTATAACCAGCGCACCGATAAACCCCTAGTTCGCTGTTCGGCAATCCCCGAAGATCCGAACATTCCCCCTTCCGTGCGGGTTTTACTATCAACTCCTTTCAAGGGGGTTCCGATGTTCAAATCGATTGCATTCTTCGTGGCTATGCTGCTCGGCGTGTGCGTCGGTATTGCCTCGGCCCAGACGGCCAGCAACTACGCCGATGACTCGCGCACGACTGCGTCCACTGACCGCACGCCGTCTCCCGAAGCGAAGGCGGAAGCAAAACGACTTTACAAGGAAGGTGTGAAGTATGGTCTCGCAGGCCTCTACCCACAGGCAATCGCGATCCTACAACGGTCTGTAAAGTTGGACCCACAGTTCGCTGACGCTCACTTCGCGCTCGGCCACGCGTATTTCGATCTCAAGCAGTGGCGCAACGCGGTGGAGAGTCTGAAGGTAGCAGTTGAATTAAATCCGAAGGATCAGGAGGCACGCGATCGCCTTGGTCTCGCACGTGCAATGTTATGGGAGGAAGACAGCGCGAAGCTAGCTGCTCAGCGCCGCCAGAATCATCCACAGCAACAGCCAGTAGTTGACCAGCGACGAGATAATCCTCCCCCGCAACCCGCGACCGAACAGGTTTCGCTTAACGCCAAAGCGCCGTCAACACCCGAACCAGCCGCCGCCGCACCCGCGTCTGAAGAAAACGCCGCCGCAAACGAAGAATTAACCCTCACTAAGATTTATCGCGTTGGACCAAACGATGTGTTGGATATTCGGATCAACGACAATGCCGCTTCACAGTCGACACTGTTCACGGTGACGGCCTCAGGGTTTCTCGAACATCCGATGCTGGGTGAACCGCTGCAAGCGAGTGGTCTGACGGTGGACGAGATCGGCAGCAAGTTTGAAAGCGAACTGAAACGACGCGCACTCGTCGAGAATCCGAAAGTCTCGGTCGGCGTGCGTGATTACGCGAGCCACACGATCCTGGTAAGCGGACTCGTTAAAGATTCGGGCACGAAGATTCTTCGTCGCGAAGCGATTCCGCTGTACGTCGTGGTTGCTGATGCACAGCCGCTGCCTGAAGCGGCGCGTGTCACGGTGCTGCGCAACGAGTCGAACGCGACGTTTGAAGTTGATCTCACGGAAACGAATGAGATGAATCGGTTGGTGCGACCGGGAGATGTCATAAGTGTGTTGCCGAGTGTGTCGCAGTTTGTTTACGTCGGCGGTGAAGTGAAGGCGCCGGGTGAGAAGAATTTTCGGCGTGGTCTAACACTGACGCAGGCGATTCTCGCTGCTGGTGGCCTGACCTCGAAGGCGAAGGAAGCGCGCCTGGGTCGTGACAACGGCGAGGGATTCCTGGTCGTCACGCGTTACAAGTTGAAGGAGATCGAATCAGGGAAGGTTCAGGATCCGGTAGTCAAACCCGGTGACCGGATCACGATTCGCGATTGAGCATGGTAGCGAGGCTGAGACAACAAGAAGTCACGTTCGATGCTGTGACACGGGAGTTGTGGTCCGCAGCGGAGAATGGTGACGTGCGCGAACTCACGGTGGTCCTGTCGCGTGGAGTTGATGTTGATGCGCGTAACGAGCACGGGATGACGGCGTTGATGCGTGCGGCGCGCTGCGGGCACGCGGCAGCAGTTCGCGTGTTGCTCGAGCACGGTGCGGATCCGAATGTGCCGCGTAACGATCGATTCACGTCACTCGCGCTTGCCGCGTTTTTTGGTCACACTGAGACTGTCCGGATTCTGATCGAACATGGCGCTAAGACTGAAGTCGTGACCCGCTCCGGCACGTCGCCGCGCATGTGGGCCAGAGCACGCACGTTCAGCGACGTCGTTCGTTCTTTGGAGAGACCCGCTCCGGCGCCCGTTTCTCCTGCCCCTGTGATCAAGACGCTAAAGAACCCGCCGGAGATTTGGGATCTGGTCCATGAAGTTCCGAGCCAGGAGTTTAATCCGCGTTCGGCGTTTGTTTCGCGGATGAAGTCGATGAAGCGGCCGGTTGCGGTCGGTGCGTTCGTGGGGTTGCTGTTCGCGATCTCGTGTGGTGTGGCGGCGTTTGTGTTCAGGAGTTCGGAGGCGAGGAGTCTCTCGATGGAAGTGCCGCCAATTCCGACTCCTTCAGAGACTCGTGTTGAACCGCCACTGCCGGTTGAAATTCCAATCGCCGAACCCGCACCGGAAGCAAATCATGTCGTACATAAAATGCCGGTGACACGGGAATTAAAAGTGCGGCCACTTGTTGACTACAACATTGCGGCGGAAGCACCGAGAAGGGAAGAACCGCAGGTCGCAGTCCCCGAGGTCGAAAAGCCAAAGCCGCGTGAAGCACCACCGAACACCGCGCTCAGCCCACATCTGATCACTTCTCCCAAGAGCGTTGCGCCCAAAGCGAAAGTCATTCAGTGGCCATAAAGAATAGTTCCCGCAAAGCACAAAGCCGCAAGGGAGATGCTTCCTTTGCGGCTTTTGCGCCTTTGCGGGAAACCGTCTTAGTACTCCGCGAAAGAGTCGTCCGGATAACAGTACAACCAACGCTCACCGCGTTCGGCTGACGCGATCACCGGATGACCTGTCGCGCGTGCGTGCTTCGACGCGTGCTTATTTGGTGAACTGTCGCAACACAGTGTGACGCCGCACTGCTGACACGTGCGAAGATGCACCCAGTCAGATCCGATCTTCACACACTCTTCGCAAACTCGTTCTTTTGGTTGCTTGACGTCAGCAATCTCGTCGAGATGAACGCATACCTCTGTGGCCATGCCACTAGTATACAGTCTCTTATGCGCCGGCGCCCTTCGCCTTCGCGCGCTCTTGTTGCATGTATTGCCTCACCGCGGCGATTTTGCCGGGAGTGCGTTTCTCACTCCATTCTTCTAAGCGCTTCGCAGCCTGCTCCAGATTCGCGAGCAGGTTCGGGTCGTGAAACGTCTCGCGAAACTGCGGTACCACCGGCTTCAACTGCTCCCACACCCCAAAGAACTCACCACTCGTTTCGAAGAAGAGGTCCTCGTGCAAAAGTCCGTAATTCAGGAGCGTGCACGCTTGTTCCCAGTAACCAATGACCATCCCGAGAAATGTGCCGTGCTCAGTGCCGGGGGCCGCAAGGCGCATCGCCTCTTCGAGTGTTTCGGGGTGATAATTTTGCTGAAACCAGTCACGCGCCTGGCGCAGCCTTGTTTCACGTCTCAAATCGTAGACTTGCAGATGTAGTTGTGCCTGTTCATGCGTAGGTTTACTTGCCATAACTTTCCCTTTCTGGTTTTGAGTAAGCTTGCATTCAATCTTACGTCGAACGGCACCGACGCGGATCGACAAATATTTTTCAATTCCGAAATATTTTCTCTGCGCCGCAGAGAAAATCTACGAACGGCCTTGAATTAAACGTCGAGTGTTTGGTGCGTGTTTGACGCTTGGCACCTTCAGCAACCGTTTGCCACCGATCTGCTCGACGACGTGTTGCGCCGACATCATTGCGCCCTCCTGCCAACCGGGCAACTGCGAAACCTGGTCGCCGGTGACGAAGAAACGCCGATCCGGCGCCAGTAGTCGCGCGTAAGCGTTCGCGTGACTCTGGCTGTTCGGATCCCAGTTAGCCCAACCGCCGCCTTCATTCGGAATATTCTGCCACGCAATCGAGATTGCCTTGTCTGACGGCACGAGACGTTTGTCCGCAAACTCCGGATGTAACTTGATCGCGCCTTTTCGTGCGGTCGCAATTCGCTCTGCGAGACTCATGTTGCCGAAATCAATCGCATCCTGATCGTAGTTGTAAACACCCGTGAGCGTCCCGTTCTTCGTAAAATAGTCGTACGACGGATACCACATCTGCGTGATCGAATCGTCCGTGTAGCTGATCCCGCCGTAGATCTGGTTCTCATTGTTTTCCCAGAAGCGTTGGTTCGCCTGCCAGCCGAGTTTGCAGGTCGGATCGTAAACACACTGCGCTACTGCGTCGCTAAAGTCAGGCGCGAAGTTGTTTTTGATCTTGCTGAGCAGCGGCAGGGGAATGTTGCTGATGCAGTAATCGGCTGTGATGTTACTTTGTCTGCCGGTGCGACGATCGCGAATCGAGATGGTGACGCCGTCTTTGCGCGTCTCGATATTCAGCACTTCCGTTTCGTACTGAATGAGGTTGCCGACTTTCTTGACGAAACCGTCGACGATCTTGTCCATGCCTCCGACAGGTTGGAAGAGAGTCGGTTGCCATTCGTATTCAAACGATTGATAAAACCGGTAACGCCAGAACTCAGAGCTGAGCAGCTCCTTCAACGCGAGTTTCGGTCCGGGTTCGCAAGGTTCGTAGACCGTGATTTCGCAACCGTCGCGCGTCGAGCCGGTATATCGAAAACAAGTGGTGCACTCCTTGTCACAACGAATGCAGTCGATGCAATTCGTATTACAGTTCTTGCATTTCGTTTGCCCGCACTTAGTGCACGTATCGTTTTCACCGAGATCTCCGAAGTTCTTCAGTAGACACAACAGCCGGTTGCGATCGCCTTCGTCCAGTTCCTGGTTCAGCGCGTTTTGATTTACGGCTTTCGCGAGCATCTCCGAAATGTAGCCCTGCATGTCATTCGCGATTTGCCGCCGGATCTGCGGCTTACCGCCAAAGGCTTTGTTGGTTTGGAACAAGTTTGCCATCGTCTCCATCACATAAACCTCGAGTGCAACGTCGAGGTCCTGGCAGTAATGAAGCACTCGGCGATGGTGATAGGGCAGACGTCCTGGTCCAAGATTTAGATACAGGCCCTCATCGAAGTTGCATACCTGTTTCAGTGTTTCGCCCTTCTTGTTCTTTTCGATGAGCACGGTGCCGCGGCGAGCGCTGTGATTTCGTCCGCCCGCGCGTTCCGTCAACTCGATGATCTGGCAGGCGTAGTCGGCGCGTGTGAGTTCGTAGGCTGCGGTAAGCCCGGCAATGCCGGCTCCCAGTATGACGACCTTCTGGCCTTTTCCTGAACCCTGTGGAAGTTGAGGCGGACCAGCCCATGCTTCGGGAAGATGGATCAATCCGAGTGCTGTCATCGTTTCGTAGAGAGCCACTGACCCGCCCGCTACTCCGACGCGTTCGAGAAAACGTCGTCGAGTTAGACGATTCTTTTGTTTTGTCATTCGTATCCTCCAAGAGTTTTAGGGACTGAGATAAAACCTGGGCGGATGATCATGGGAGGTTGAGGTCTGACGCAGGTTAACATGGATCTGCATCAATTCGTGGCTAGAGATTTGCTCAACACGAAGATCATCGGGGAGGAGTGATTGGAATGAGATCACTTTGGCGTTTGGGAGGCCTCAGTTGGTTCGAACTGGCCAAACGTGTTTGGCATGAAGTTCAGGAAGACAACGTTTTTGGACGCGCCGCTGAGTTGTCGTACTACTTCCTGCTCGCGCTCTTTCCGTTTCTGATTTTCCTCACTTCGATAATCGGTTTTGTACTCGGTTCAGGCACCGGCACGCGCCACACGCTCTTTAATTACCTCGCGCGCATCATGCCGCCATCAGCGTTTCAGTTGCTGGACAACACGATGTGGGAAGTTTCGTCGTCAAGTGGCGGCGGGAAACTGTCGTTCGGCTTTCTTGCGGCGTTATGGGCGGCATCGAACGGGCTCAGCGCCATTACGGAGTCGCTCAACACTGCATACGATCTGACGGAAAGTCGTCCCTGGTGGAAACAACGCCTCACCGCGATCAGTTTAACGGTCGCATTATCGGTTTTGATCATCCTGGCGCTGGTTTTGGTCGTCGCGGGCGGACATATTGCAGATGGTTTGGCTGCGACTTACGGGTTAGGTGACGCGTTTCCTCTCACTTGGAAGATCATCCAATGGCCGGTGGTGCTGGCGTGCATGGTTCTCGCGTTTGCACTGATTTACTACTTTGCACCTGATTTTCACGAGCAGGCGTGGAAATGGCTCACGCCCGGGGCTGCGATTGGCGTGGCGTTGTGGCTGCTCGTTTCCATCGCGTTCCGTGTTTACCTGCACTTCTTCAACTCGTATAGCGCCACTTACGGATCTCTCGGCGCAGTCATTATCCTCATGCTTTGGCTGTATTTTACGGGCGCTGCGGTGCTGATTGGCGGCGAAGTCAACTCCGAAATTGAAAACGCCGCCGCCCAGAAAGGCGAACCCGAAGCGAAAGAGAAGGGCGAGAAAGCACCGGACCAAAAGCCCGGGACCGCTCAGGGCGGCGTAAGGCGCGCCGAGGCTATTGGAGGCTATTGACAGGGGAGCTATTCTAGTTGCTACGGGAACATTTTTATTGAAACGGGTGTCTGTGTTCGGAAGTTGTTCGGAGGTGCGCACATGAACAAATGGTTTCTTCGTCTGTTTGTGGCTTTGTTGACTTTTATACTGAGCGTTGCCCTCACCGGTGTTCGGCGATTTCTGTTTGGAGGCGGCCCCGCAATCGATGTGCAGGTGGTTGAGGCGCCGCAGCCTTTCTTTGACTTTTCCGACGAAAAGGCACAAATCGCGGCGATCTACAACGAGTACGGCGAAGCGCAGACTCGCCACGATCGTGCGTTTTTTGAGCGCATCGAGGCTGACAATTTCATGCTCTTTAGCGGCCGCGAGCGACTCACGCGCGAGCAGGACATCCAGTGGATGATGAGCCAGCCGGCTGACATGTCCTACGACGTCCGCGTTCATCACATAAGAGTTTTTGGCAACTCGGCGGTCGCGCGCGGCGACATGCTGGTCACTTTCGGCAATGGTGAGACGACGGACTGGCCGTTTATCGACGTGTGGGTCAAGCGTTACGGCACCTGGCAAATTCAGAGCACGACTTCAAGCGAGTAGACGATCGCAGATCAGTCTCGCCGAGGTGCGCACCGAAATCGTGAAGCCAAAGAATGGTCCGAAGTCCTGCGTTGCGGGCATGCTGGTGATGAACAGGCCCGGCACTGAAGTCTCGAAGTGATCGTCAAGGACGGGGAAACCGTTGCGCGTTTCGAGTCGCGCGAGCAGATTGCCTGCGGCTAAGTAAGGCAAGCGCGCAATATTCACTTTATAGCCGGTGGCGAGGACGATCTGATCGACATTGAATCTTGCGCCGTTAGTTAGCGTCACTTCCAGATTCTCATCACAGCTTTCAAGTTCAGTGTGCGGCCAAAGCTTCACGCGTTCATCGTCGAGCCGTGCTTGCAGCCATGGCTCGATCTTGAGTCGACCTTCAGCCCACAATCGATGATTCACGTCATCCTTTTCAGTTTGTGACAAATCACGGAACCAGTTCGGATCGTCAATGATGTTGTCGACCATCGGGTTGACCCAGGACCAGTCAGCGACTGCAAACGCCGGGCTCGCGTGCCGATGTGAGAGATGCACAGTAGCTGCGCCTGCTTCGAGAAGTAGTGCCGCCCACTCGAACGCGCTCTGCCGTCCGCCGATAATCAGGTAACGTTTATCTCTTGCGGCGCTGAAGTCAACGAACTCAGCGGTGTGTTGATAGCGGCCGGTCGGAAGTTTGCGTTTCAGATCTTCGGGAATGTATGCGAAGTGTCTGAAGCCAGGCGCAAGCACGACGCGGTGGGCATCGATGACCTCGCCATCGAACGTTGGGGCAACAAAATGATCGTCGCTGTCGAGGCGTTGCACATAGACTTGGTATGGTTGAATGTTCTGCTGCTGCTGAAACCATTCGGCGTAGGTGAGGTAAAACTCGAGTGAGAGCGGTTCGACGTCGGCGGGCCTTTTGTTTTGCGTTTGCAGATACGCCTCGAGCGTATGCACGTTCTGCGGATCGAGATGCCAATCGCACGCTGAACGCAGAAACATCCCTTTCGGCATGTTCGCGCGCCAGAACTCCATCGGCTTGCCGACGACCAGATGCTCGATTCGCTCGTGCTGTGCCTGCGCCGCCAGCGCGAGTCCAAACGGCCCCGCGCCCACGATCAGTAAATCCGTCTTCATCTACGTAATCTGTTTACAAACTGCGTTACGCGATTCGGATCGACTGTGTTGGACCACAGGCCGTCGAACTTGAACGCTGAACCGATAATGAACCCATCCGCCTCATCGTAAAACTGCTCGATATTCCTTTCGCTAATTCCCGAACCGAGAAACACAGGCAAGTGGCAATGACTCTTCGCCTCCTGCACGTCAGCAACTTTGGGCGCCTCGCCGGTGACGCTGCCGGTGACGATCACACAGTCTGCGCCCGTGAACTCGACCGTTTCGGCAGTTTGGCCGAGGCTCACGTCCGCGGTGATCGCGTGTGCTGAGTGTTTCTTCTTCACGTCTGTCCAGACCTGCACGCGCTCGGCGCCGATCATCTTCCGATACCTGAGCAGCTTGGCCGCCGACGCTTCGATGATCCCTTCATCGGCAACGTGTGCGTAGGCATAACCTTCTGCGCGAACGAAGTCGAGTGCGGCTGTGTGCGCTACGGCCATCGCCTCGATATTCGCGCCGGCGAGTATCTGCACACCCATCGGCAGCCCGCACTCAGTTTTCACTTCACTGCCGATAATTGCCATCGCTGCCACAATCTCCGGCCCCACCTCGCCCTTGAGATACGGCACGTCGTGCATGTTCTCGATGATGACTCCATCAACCCCACACTCCTTGTAAACCCTCGCCTCCTCCGTGGCCTGCGTCACCAACTCCGCAACACTCATCACCCCGCGCGGCGTCCCCGGCAACGCCCCTACATGAATCACACCGATGATGGGTTTGGAATGTGGAAAGAGGGAAATCATGTATCTTAGCTGTTAATCACTTCAGTGTAATTTCGATGCATTGCTGTTTGAATCACGCTGAGTGCGTCTTGAATTTTAGGTGCGAGCCTTGTTACAAGAGGAACCTTGTTCGTCGGCAATTGAATTATCGCTAATTGTCGATTCGCGAGATTTTGTTGGTGTTTCAGGTTCTGGTCGCTTGTGATTAGGACGTCGAAGTGTTGTTCAGCAAGTAGTAGGAGTGCTCCGTTCTTCGTCCCAGTCCATCCCAAGTCCTGCACCGTCGTTATCTCAAATCCGGTGAGGAGCCGCTTCAGCACGTGAGGTGTGCATTCGTCGAGCAGTAATCTCATTTCAACTTCAATAATCTGTCCAGTGTCGCGCGCGAGAATTTAATAACTTCCAAAACCTGTTCACGTGTTACCGTCGGAAAATTTTCCAAAAATTCGTTAATCGATACACCTGCTTCCAGATTGCCTAGCAGGGCATCAACAGGCACCCGCGTACCGCTAAAAACCGGCGTACCTCCCAGGATCTCAGGATCGACCGTCACGGGAAGTGAGGTGATTTCGTGTTCTTCGATTACCACTGACATTTGTTGTCCCGCCTAGCTGGGAAGGATGCTTCAGTAAAACTCCTATTCAACGGTTCATTTTAGATTGATGGCCAATACCAAAACAAGTTTGGCGAGGAAGAGGAGTATGAAAATCCGCGCGCTCATGCGGCTGAGATTACACCCATCAAACATTTTCCAAAATACGCCCGCATATACTGTTGACAGTAAATACTGTCAGGAGTATAGTCTCGCTCATGGCGCAGACGGTGTTGAAAGAGAGGGGACGGAAATACGTTGGATTGCCGGAGTTTGCGCGCGTAAGCGAGCAGATCCTGGCCGAGCTAGGACTGGAACAGGAACGCGGCACGGTGACGAGTGTTCCCGATGAGCGGACGATTCGTTACTACATGGCGGAAGGTTTGATCCAAACGCCCGAGGAAAGACAGGGAACTGCTTCGGTCTTCGGTTACCTGAACCTGTTGCAGCTCTTAACCGTGAAGAAGTTGCAAGCCGAGCACTTGCCGATTCGCAAGATTCGCGAGCTGGTCGCGGGAAAGAGCGAACAGGAGCTCGAGATCATGCTCGGCGTGAGCGGCGCAGGGGGGAGAAAAACTGATGCCAAACAATATCTGGAGACGTTGCTGGCTTCAGCGCCGAGTCAACCTCTAAGGGAAATTGCGGCCGTGCCACTATCACCGCCGCAAGCAGCCGGCCATTCGCATTCGTGGCAAAGAGTTGAAATCGAACCAGGGTTGGAATTGCACGTTCGCTCAGACTACTCACCACCCGCGAGCAGCGGGAAAACCAAGAGTCTGCTCGAAAAGGCCATCCACAGATTACGCAGATTACGCGGATAAGGAGATAAGGTTATGGAATACCCGAAGGTAGAGTTTTTCACCACCCACCCAAAACTGGAGGCGGGACGCGAGCAGACTGTGGATGTGCTGATTCGCATTACGCCGCCGGCGCTCAGTCTCGATCCGAGCAGCCGGCCCAACTGGAAAGGCCGCCCTGATTTGAATCTGAGCCTCGTTCTCGATCGTTCCGGCTCGATGCAAGGCGAAAAGATGGTCCGCGCACGCGATGCGGCGATGTTTTGTGTGGACCAGATGCTGCCGACGGACCGTCTCAGTGTCGTCACGTTTGACGATCATATAGACGTGCTCTTCCCCAGCGAGCCCGTCACGAATAAGCAGTCGATGAAAGACTTGATCGCGCGCGTCACTGCTCGCGGCTCGACGGCTTTGCACGAAGCGTGGGTGCGGGGTGGTTTGACTGTCAGTGAGCGAATGCTCGATCAGGGAATCAATCGCGTCGTGTTGATAACTGACGGACTCGCAAACGTCGGCATCACAAACACGGACGAGATCGTGACCCAGGCGATGGGTCTTTATCAACGCGGCGTCAGTACATCGACAATCGGTATCGGCGCCGACTTCAATGAAGACCTGTTAATGCCGATGGCACAGTCAGGCGGCGGCAACGCATGGCACGTCGTCGAGCCGGACGACATGCAACGCATCTTCCAGGTCGAGCTCGAAGGCCTCATCGCACAATTTGCGCACACTGTTTCGCTTTCATTGATCCCAGCCGACGGCGTTCGCATCGTCGACATGCTCAATGATTTCGATCTCACGGAGACCGGACGTTATCGCCTGCCAAACCTGCAAGCTGGTTCGCCGCTCGATATCCTGGTCCAGTTGAAAGTGGGATCAGAAGAAGTCGGGACGCAGATGCGTCTGCTCGATCTGCGACTCGGCTTCACACCTCAGGATGCGAAGAACGCGGAAGTGTTGAAGCAAGCGCACACCGTCGAGTTTGCGACACGCGCGGAGGTCGAGCGCAGTGAGATGAATGAAGAAGTGATGAAGACGGTGCAGTTTCTGATGAACGCGCGCGCGCGAAACGAGGCGATGAAGCGCCTCGATCGCGGTGACTACGCGGGCGCTGAGGTCATTATCGGCACGGCGTTGAGCCAGACTCAGGCGCTCGGCGCCAGCTACCCTC
This sequence comes from Pyrinomonadaceae bacterium, assembly GCA_036522475.1. Lineage (GTDB taxonomy): Bacteria > Acidobacteriota > Blastocatellia > Pyrinomonadales > Pyrinomonadaceae > PSRF01. Next base: position 12,399 of record DATDFT010000041.1, read on the forward strand.
TCGCACCCGGAATGGCGGAAGAGATGGCTTCGTTACAGGAGACTGCGACGTCGCTGAAAGATCGACTCAAAGACAAAATGAGCCGCAAGAAAATGGCGTATGCGGCGTA
>DATDFT010000042.1:0-5513 GCA_036522475.1 Pyrinomonadaceae bacterium
TGCACGTATTATCCGTGGAGCGCGCTGACAAACTTTCCCATTCTCCAGAAAGCGGTGCTGGTGAATCCGCTCGTTTACGCGAGCGAGGGTCTGCGCGGCACACTCGTGCCGCAGTTCCCGCATCTACCAGTATTGGCGGTGCTGCTGGCGCTGCTGGTTTTTGATTCACTTTTGTTGGCGCTTGGATTGCGGCAGTTTCGGCGAAAGGCCGTCGCGTGAAGATACTCGTCACAATTTGTTTGATGCTGAGCTTGATGCCGGCGACCGTGAGCGCGCAGCAGAAAAGACGGGCGGCATTGAGTCGTGCGCAAGTGAAACAGGCGGAACAGCGGCTCGCAGAGTTGGGTTACTGGACTGGTCCAATCGATGGATTACTTGATGACGGATCGCGCGCGGCGTTGATCGCGTTTCAGAAGTGGGAAGGACGAGAAGTTACCGGCAAACTCACTCGCGACGAGCTCGAGGCGATCCGCAACGCGAGTGGGCCAAAACCGCGCGACACTGGATATGAGCATGTTGAAGTCGACGTAGATCGGCAAGTTTTAATGCTCGTCAAAGATGACGACAGCGTGCGAGTGCTGCCGGTTTCAACGGGCAGTGGCAAACCGTTTATGGATGAAGGGCAGGAGAGCGTTGCGTACACGCCGCGCGGCCGCTTCGTTGTTTACGACAAAACGTACGGTTGGGAAGACGGCAAACTCGGATCGGTTTACTACGCGAATTACATCACCGGCGGCGTGGCGATTCACGGTTATCTCAGCGTGCCGAACGAGCCGGCGAGTCATGGTTGCATTCGCATCCCGATGTTTGCGGCGAAAGAAGTGAGCACGATGGTGCCGGTGGGAACGATCGTGCTCGTGTACGACAAGGTTTCGTTTGTTTCGGGGAAGGCATGGGCGGAAAATCCGAAACTAAAACAGGCCGCCTTGATTAATGGCGCACTTCAGTAAAGAACGAGGCAGGAAGGGTGGCTTGCCCCGCTGTTGCGAGTGCGGCGCAAGCCCCTCTTCTTGACTTGTTTCATTTCTCTGGAGCGTCTGGTCCTTCCGGCATCCCCGGATGGTGATCGATTCGCATCTTGTGTAGTTGGTCCTGCTGCTCGGGCGTGAGGCGGTTCTTGAGTCGCACTGCGAGCCCGATGTGCAAGCGTTTGATCTCGCGTTCGATGTCGAGCACTTTATCGAGTTGGGCCAGGACCTGTTGCTCGTTTGCTGGGTTCGACTTCATCGCTTCCTGAAGTAATTCCATCTGATCCTGAAGCTTCCACTGTAAATCCTGGAAAGTCGTCATTGTCTTCTGGACCTCAGTGCGCATGAAAGTTTTCTGCTCGTCGCTGAGATTGAGCTCGCGTGCGTGCGCCAGGATCATGTCCGGCGGAAACATGAGATGGGCCAGCGGATCGGGATTCGGCGGATGCGGCGGGTGATTCGGCATACCCGGGCCCGGCATGTTCGGCGGATGCGGCGACTGCGGAGGTTGGCTCGGCTCCTGGGCCACTGCGGTTGCGATCAGAAGTGCTGCTGTAAAGATGATGGCGATGATTGCTTTCATTGATTCGACTCCTTCAAGAATGATTCGAGATCTTTTGCTGACTGATTGAGTTCTGGTAACGAGTTGAGACGCACGCTGCTCGGCGATTCCATAAAGCTGCTGGTGGGCGATTGCCAACGTGAGAGTAAGGCAGCGTCGTTGATGACCGGGCCCTCAGTTTGGCGGGACCGCCGCGCGATTCTCTTCGCATGCTGAGGAGGGGGAGGGGTGTCGGTGACTGCTGCGAGTTGGGGTGACGCCGTTGTTGGGATTTCGAGGGGCGCGATGTTGAGTGCGTTTTGAGTTATCGACCTGGACCAGATTACAAACGAGAACGCGACGGCAAGGACGATTACCGCCGCCGTTGCAGCTAATGATTTGCTGAAAACTCGCGACGGCTTCGTCGCTTCGGCGCGCGTCCAGAGATGCGCAAAGTGCGGCGTGCGGCTGCGATCTTCGAGCGACAGTTCAGAGAACAGCGCTTGAATTCTCTTTTCTGTTCCAGTCAATTCCATACTCGACTCCTTCTCGATCCACTGTTGCACGCAAACGCTTCTTGCCCCGTTCGTAGTGACGGCGCGCACTGCCAACCGAGATGTTCATAACCTCCGCAGCTTCGCTCAAACTCAAATCCTGGTAAAAGATCAGGTGCAAGGTCTCGCGCTGCCGGACCGGCAGTTTCGCCAGTGCCTGCTGAAATCGTCGCTGCATCTCGGTGCGTTCGAACTCCGATTCGAGCTCACTCGTGGCTTCCGGAGTTGTGCCGGGAACGAGGGTGCGCAGCCATTGCTTGCGACGCTCGCTGATCGCTGTCTTTCGAATCACTGCGAACAGCCATGTCTGCAATTTCGACTCACCGCGAAAGACCGCTTTACGTTGCAGGATCTTCAGGTAAACCGTCTGCAAGACCTCCTCAGCCTCGGCAGCGTTGCGCCGGCAACAACTCAACGCCCAGCCAAAACTGGCCGGATGAAGTTTTTCGAGTTCTGCTTTGAGCTCCGAGGTCTCCATCCCGTTCTGTGTATTAGTCGCTTCGGGCCCGAGATTGTATGACAAGAACTAGCCACAAAAAGGCACAGAAGTCACAAAAACAATACTCAGCAAACGCTTTCAGTGAAGAAAATGTTTTGCGGCTTATGTGCCTTTTTGTGGCTGACCGATTAATTGCGGGAGTTTGGTGGCCCCGAACGAAACGTTGTGCTCGGCGTCGATCATCAGGCGATCGCCGTCGAACTTAAAATTCATCGTCGAATAGAAGGGCGTTTCGTAGAGGACGATCTTAACGGTGAATGTGTCTGGCGCGGTCCATGCGCCACTCGTGGCCGCGAGCGGATTTGCAGGAACGGCGAGGATGCGATCGAGTGCGTCGGTAAACTGGCCGCGCCCCTTGGACCATGTATCTCCAGCGACTGTCATGCGTGTTTCGCCGCTGGCGGTGCGCACGATGAGAGACGGCGATGTCGAGTTGAAATCAAACGACACGGCTTTGATCCCGCGATCGTTTTCCGAAAACTCAAACCACTTTCCTGAGACGCGCGAGGCCATCGGAGATGACGCAGAGCCGCTTGGGAATTTGACTTTGAGAGCGGCGAGCCGGGTTTCGAGTTGGCGTCGAGCTGCCGCATTCTCAGGCAGACGTCCAGGTTTCATCGCCGGCAGAAGCTTGTCCCAAACCAGATTCATGACTTGCTGCATGTTGCGAACACCGCTCGTGATCGCGACTACGGCGTCGAGTTCGGGAATCACAATGCAGAACTGGCCGAACGCTCCATCGCCGCGAAACGAGTTGTGACGCGAACGCCAGAATTGATAGCCGTAGCCCTGGTCCCAATCACTAAACGGCGCTGAACCGGTCGAGGTTTGCATCGAAGTCGCCTGTGTGACCCACGTTTCCGGGATCAATTGCTTGCCATTCCACATGCCTTTGTGAAGGTAGAGTTCGCCAAAGCGTGCGATCTCTTCCGTGCGCACAGATAGTCCGTATGCACCGGCAGTTATACCCTGCGGGCTGCTGACCCACGTTGGATCTTTGAAACCGAGCGGTTGGAAGAGTCTCGGGCGCAGATATTCGAGCACTGTCATGCCTGTCACTTTCTGCACGATTGCGGAGAGCATGTAAGTCGCCGGCGAGTTATAGAGAAAGTGCGTGCCTGGTTTGAACGGTACGGAGTGTGTGAGAAAAGTCTTCACCCAGGTGTCGATTTGTTTCGTTGGATCGTTGACGCGGATTGGCGCTTCAATCTGGTTGCCGGTGTTCATGCGCAGCAGATCGCGCACGCGCATCTCACGCAAATTCACCGGTGGATCCACCGGCGCTTCGTCAGGAAAGAACTTGATCACCTGATCGTCGAGGTTCAGCTTTCCTTCAGCGACGGCAAACCCGACCGCGGTCGAAGTAAAACTCTTGCTCAACGAGTACAGCATGTGAGGCGTGTCGCGGTCGTAAGGAGCCCACCAGCCTTCCGCCACCACGTGCCCATGCCTGACGAGCATGAAGCTGTTCATTGCATCGACTTCCTTATCTGCCGCGTCGACGAACGCGAGGAGATCGGCGGACGCGATCCCCTGCTCCTCAGGGTTGCTGCGTGGCAGTGACGCAGTCTTTTGAGCAGATGAAGTGACGGAGAGGAGTAGACAGAGGACAACGACAACGTAGGCTTTGTTGACGCGTTTCATCAAAATATTTGTAATCTGTGGTTAGTTTGCAAAATAGACCGCGAGCGCCGGAACGATCAGCCAGAGCAGACCCTTGACGAGGAAGAAAAGAAAGCCCCAGAAGCCCACTCGTTTGATCCAAGTCGCAGCCGTCATATCTGATACGCGTAATCTTGACCCCAAAACGGTCAGGAATAAAAGTCTCACTGGCGTTGTTGTGCGTCGTGCTCGATCGCCTGCGCGGCAAGATTCGTGGCGACTTTCGTTAGATATGCCTCAGCGCCAGTTGGAGATTGCGGCTGCCGGTAATACATCGCAAACGAACCCAACACCTTGCCGCGTCGCGACATGATTGGCGTTGACCAGCAGGCGCGCAGGCCCGTGCCGTCGGCAAGTTTTCGATAATCGTCCCAGAGTGGATCCGAAAATATATCAGTGACAACTACCGGCTCTCCGCGATACATGGCGGTGCCGCACGAGCCATGCTTTGGTCCAATCGGAGCGCCGTCGACGGCTTTGACGTATTGCTCGGGAAGACTCGGCGCTGCTCCATGCTCGATGTGGTTGCCGTCCGCGCTCAGCAGCAGAACAGAACAAAGCATCTCGGGAGTTTGTGCTTCCATGAGTAGCACGAGGTTATTGAGTATTTCACGGAGTGGAGTATTGCTGTCGATCATCTGGAGAATTCGTTTCTGTCCTTCTTCAAACGCTGCTTGTTTTTCTTGATCGTCGGTGTCAGAAGAAAGTCGTGGAAGCTTTTGGGTTTTCGCGCCGGCGTCGATTGGTTGATCGTCCATCGGAAATACTCCAGTTTGAAAGTATGGGCGGCGAGGACATTTTACGCTTGAGGTTTGAGAAAGAACAAAGCCCGCTTGAATTGTGTTCAAGCGGGCTTTCTCTGAAAAAATCCCGGCGACTTCCTACTCTCCCACGCAGTTTCCCGCGCAGTACCATCGGCTCCAGCAGGCTTAACTTCCGTGTTCGGGATGGGAACGGGTGTGACCCTGCCGACAAAATCACCGGAAAACTTTTGAAATCGAATAGCGGCTGCTGGCAAGTCTCACGCGCAAGCGCGAGTGCTTGTTGCTTGAGTAAATTTTATGGTCAAGCCTAGGGACTGATTAGTAGTGGTCAACTGAGCACATTACTGCACTTACATATCCACCCTATCAACCTCGTGGTCTACGAGGAGTCTCACTGGCAGGTCTAATCTTGGGTCTGGCTTCACGCTTAGATGCATTCAGCGTTTATCCATGCTCCACTTAGCTACCGAGCGCTACGGCTGGCGCCATAACTCGTACACTAGAGGTGGATCCATCCCGGTCCTC
>DATDFT010000043.1:0-8631 GCA_036522475.1 Pyrinomonadaceae bacterium
GCGCAACGAATGTCGTAGCCGTAACTGGACGTGCCGTAAGAGACGATGCGCTTGCCGTCAACCTGTTTCACCTGCCCCGGCTCGTACGGCTCGATCATGCCGTACTCGCGGGCCATCATGCGGATCCATTTATCAGACTTAATGCTCATTTTTTGATTGCGGTTCAGAAGTAGTCGGTCATTCTAGACTCATAAAGAAGAAACCACCAAATTCATAAAACATCACGAAAAGTAAGTTCCAGGGTTGTTCTATGGTGCGGCTTGTCTGATGTTCACAACGCCATCGCCGACGGTGAATTTGAAGTACGGGCCGCCGGCGCCTGCGCGTGCACGGACAGTGCGTTCGGTGATGCCGGGTTTTTCGCGTGATTGCAGCGCGTCGTAAGTGTTCACGATCTTTCCGGTGCGCAGGACCTCGGCATCGATATCGCCACTAAAACCCGGCGGCAGATCGACGTTGATCGTGCCAGCTGCGATGCGGAGATCGGCGCCACTGCCGCGCCAGCTTCGCGCGGGGATCGCCAAAGTGATCGACCCGCTTGCGACCGTAGTCGTAACTAATCCACCCGTGAGAGTGAGCACAGTGTCACTCTCCGTCGCACTGACCCGCAGAGCACCTTCAATGCCCAAAAGCCTCACAGTTCCATGACCAGCATCAACTTCAAGATCGGTGTTGATCGGAACGCGCAATCGAAAGTCGATCTTCCATGGCATGTTGAGCAACTTCTTGGGAAAGTTCTTCGCCGATCGCTTCATGAACGTGCGATCGTGCGTGCCGGTGGTGAGGATGCTCAGATGATTCAGATCTTCGTCAAAAACGAAATTGTTTACTTTCGCAAGCTGGTCCAGGTCAGCTTCGGTCGGACCTTGGATTTCGATATCGGCAGTGAGTTCGACTTCGTTTCGTGTCCAACCTTCAATCGTCACCGAACCTCTCGGCGCAGCGATCAACGTGACAGTACCGCCATAAGAGAAACGGCGTGTCTCATGACGCTGCGAAGTGCGCGTCAGGAGTTGTACGTCCGGCGCCGCTGTGTTTTGAGAAAATACCTGACTGGCTGATGCGAAAAGGAGCGCGACCAACAGAAGGGGTTTAGTCATCGCGAGGCATAATAGCTTTGTTTGACTACCTTCGCATAAACGTGATCTGGCCGCTGAAGTTTGTGACTGACACAGACGAGCGTCCGTCACCGACGTCGCCTACAATCTTTCGGCCGTCCTGTGTCTTGAAGTTGTTGTTCCAGAAATCGTTCAACGCGATCCTGCGCGCGGGCGACGCTGCGACTAAGCGGAATGCTGAGTCGCCGGGAATACGAATCGTGATGTCGCCCTTGTTCGATCTGAACTCGTACGTTCCGCCGGTCGCAAACTCGCCGTCGAAGAAAATATTGCCGATGACGTTTTGCGCGATCACGTGCAGAGCATTGACGTTCGTTAGTTCGATATCACCTTCAGATGAAACGTGCGCTCGCACAAGACCACTGCGTATATCGGCAACCCTGATGTCTCCGCGTCGTGTTTCGAGATCGACTGACGAATTGGCGGGAACCTGAAGTTTGAAATTGATATCTCCTACATCACCGCGGCCGCGATTGTCGCTCATTACATCAACGACGAAGCTCTCGTTGATTTGCCGGGGCGTGATGTTAGTGCCCTTGGATTCGATCGTTGCTGAGAGACGAATTTCGTTCTTGTTCCACGCCTCGACAACGATAGTGCCGGAGATATTCTTCAGTTCGATGCGAACATTCTGGCCCGCCGGGTAACGCTTGTTCACATGCTGCTGCGCGGCAACCCTAAGCGAGAGCGCGGTGATTGCGAGGACAGCGCCAACTGCAAGGACGCCGGCGCGGGACGAGCGCCATGATAAAAATCTGGTTTTCATTACCGAGGGGCTTTTAATCAAAACAACAACAGTCTCACAAATCAGAGAAGTCTTTCAGTAACGTGAGCTTGTAATCCAGTGATTCGTTGAGCATCTGCTCCGATATCTCATCGTGAGGATTTCGGCTCAACTCATCCATCGAAATCTGAATCGCCTCATCGATGGACTTCAAGCTGTCATCGAATTTCGCGCGCATCTCAGGACTCCAGCGCGCTTTATTGAGTGCAACTCGTTGGTTCCAGTAATCAATCACCTGGCGGCGCTGCCAGATACGATCGTTTATGTTCGACGCCTCAACCGCCGATTGGTTCGGCGTCGCTCCATAACCAAAACGACGCAAACCGACGACAGTCGACAAAGACACTACCAGCACAATCGCCGCCGTTGCGGCTGCCAACTGCGGTAACGAAAGTTCCCAACTATGGCCCAGCAGCCGAGCCAGAAACGAGGGCTTCGATTCCGTGTTGGCTGTGACAGAGTTCGGCAGCTCCGCTTCAATCACATTTCGAATGCGGAGCCAGAGTGCCTGTTCGTTTGGCGGCGCTTCGTACTGGCCGCGCTGCGTGCGGCAGAAGCCGACGATCGACGCCAGGTCCTGGCGCACACTCTCACAATTCAAACACTCTTTCAGGTGCGTATTGAGAGTGAACTCATCGCGCTGGCTAATCGACCCGTCGATTAGATCGTGGATGAGTTCCTGACATGTATCGCAGTTCATTGCTTACCACCCTCGTCCTGTCTCATTAATGGGCACAATTCCAATCAAAACTGTCTTCGGACAGAACCTTTCGGTTGTCATCAATCAAGGGAAGACTGCGTTTGAAACCTGATTTCGACGAACTGAATCGTCTTCTTCTACCTTCGAGGCTATTCCTCGCCTTTCTGTTGCCTCAAAAGACCCCGCAATTTCATCCTCGCCTTGTGCAATTGCGACTTCGAGGTCCCGACCGAACAGCCCAGCATTCTAGCGATTTCCTCGTGTTCGTGCCCCTCGATGTCGTGAAGCGTGAACACCGTCCGGTATCCGGGCGGAAGTTGCGCAATGGCCTTATCGAGGGCGATGCGGTCGACGACCGGCATCGAATTGGGGTTTTCAGTCCCTTTTACTATCTGCGTTGGTGTTTCACCGTCCTCAGTCGTCTGCTCCATCCGCACACCGCGTTTGCGGAAATGCATGAGGACTTGATTGACTGTGAGCCGGTGTAGCCAGGTAGTAAAGGCGGACTCACCCCGAAAACTTCCGATTTTTCGAAAGAGCTGAATGAAGACCTCCTGCGCGAGATCTTCAGCCTCCGAAACATTGCCCGTCATTCGCAAACAGAGCGAGTAAACGCGCCGATTATGGCGCTGGTAAAGCTCTTCGAAAGCTCCCATATCGTTCTGGGCTGCCTTCTGCGCCAGCTCATAATCTGTCGTTTGCGGTGTCTCAGTTTCGGCTGCGGTCACGTGACGCGTCTACTCGGGCAAGCTCGGAAGAAATTTCACAAACTTCCAGCATGTTTGGCACGATCTACGCTTCCGCGCTTTCAAGGGAGCGGTACTGAGGTCCTCGAAAATGCCCGCGTGGGGATGCGGTGCAAAGACCCAGTACCCTCAACGCGGCTGTGATGCGGCGCTCTGCGCGCGTCGTTGCCTTACCCGACCTTAAAAATAGTGATTTCCCCAGCCGAATCAACAGTTTCGTACGGCTGGATTGCAGGATACGTGGTGAGGCAGTGTGCTGACAAGCTCTGGCGCAAAGACGCGAGTTATTGCTTTACGAATTTCTCCACCAACAGCACGGGTTCTCTTCTCGTCAGTTCGCTCCAGCCGTACGTTGCCCATTTTGATTAAGAAGAGTTCCACGGTGTCTCCTCTCTCCTTAGAAAATTACTCAGGTCCAATAAGTTCGGTCCAACGAGCGATACCCGACTGCTTCGGAGACGTGATTCGAGTTGATCGTCTCCGCACCTTCGAGATCCGCAATCGTGCGGCTGACCTTTAAGATGCGATCGTAGGCACGCGCTGATAGACCGAGTCGTCGCATCGCATTTTCCAGCATCTTTTCGCTGTTTGCATCGATCTGGCAATAAGCACGAATCATGCGCGGCGTCATGGCCGCATTCGAAAAGATCTTCTCGTTTGTGAAACGATGGTGCTGTCGCTCGCGTGCTTTAATCACGCGCTCGCGAATCACTGCCGAACTGTCAGTCTCAGGCGGCGCTTCGCCGCGAAGCTCGCGAAACTTAACCGCCGGCACGTCGATGTGAATGTCGATACGGTCCAATAACGGACCAGAGATCTTCCCGACATAACGTTCGATCTGTGCCGGCGAACAACGGCACTCGCGCGTCGGATCATTCCAGAAGCCACAGGCACAGGGGTTCATCGCGGCGGCCAAGACAAACGAAGCGGGAAACGTCAAAGACATTGACGCACGACTGATTGTCACTTGCTGATCTTCGAGCGGCTGCCGCAAGACTTCCAATACACTCCGATCAAATTCCGGCAGCTCATCGAGAAACAACACGCCGTGATGGGCCAACGATACTTCTCCCGGTCTCGGTAACGTGCCACCGCCAACCAGACCGGCATCACTGATCGTGTGATGCGGCGAACGAAACGGACGCTCCGTCACGAGCCCTGCGCGACCAGTCAATCCGGCGACTGAATGAATCTTCGTCAACTCGAGCGCCGCATCGAATTCGAGTGGCGGCATGATCGTCGGCAGACGTTTCGCGAGCATCGTCTTACCCGAACCCGGCGGACCGATGAGCAGGATGTTATGTCCACCGGCAATCGCGATCTCAAGAGCTCGCTTGGCGGACATTTGTCCGCGCACTTCCTTGAAGTCGACAGTGTAGTGACCTGTTTGTCGCAGGATTTCCGCCACGTCAACTCTCATCGGCTCGGGCGGTGTTTCGGAACGCAAGGCGGCGATGAGTTGCACGGCGCTGCGCAAGTCGGCAACCGGATAAACATTTACGCCAGAGACGACCGCGGCTTCCTTCGCATTCTCTTCCGGTAGTATCAGGTGACGAATCGAGCCTTCACGCGCGAGTATTGCAATCGGCAACGCACCTTTGATTGCTCGCACGCGCCCATCGAGCGAGAGCTCGCCGACACAGAGAACGTGAATTAGATTGTGTTGCTCGGCGAGTTCGCCGTTGGCGCCGAGAATTCCGAGTGCTATCGGCAGATCGAAACTCGCGCCTTCCTTGCGCACGTCAGCCGGAGCAAGGTTGATGGTGGTCTTTCGAAACGGAAAGAAGTGGCCGCAGTTCTGAATGGCCGCGCGAATGCGTTCGCGCGACTCACGCACGGCGGCGTCCGGCAATCCGACAATCGTCACGGGCGGCTCCTTATCGCCGTCGCTACGAACCGGAGTTAGATTGACTTCGATGTCGACGAGATCAGCGTCTATGCCATAGACGGCTGCAGAGAGTGTTCGAAAGAGCATGTGAGGCGGCTCCTGACTTAAGAGTGAGAGTTACAGATGACACGGAAAAATCCGTGTCATCCGCGGTTAAAAATTTTCAGCAATTAACGGCGACGCGAGGGTGCAGTCGTTCCTGACGGAATCTTTATTTCCTGACCGGCGCGAAGTTCAGTATCAACTGAAATACCATTCAAGCGCGCCACGTCGTTCGCGTCGAGATTACGCGCCGCAGCAATGCTCGCAATCGTATCGCCCTTGCGCGCACGAACTTTATCGAGTCCTGCCGCGGGTGCAGTAGTTGGCGCCGGAGTCGCCCGAACCCACTTTGTGAGTTTGACGCTGCTGTTCGGAGCAACCAGCTTCGTCGCGCCTTTCAACTCCACGCCTGTATTCCACGATTGAAGTTGCGAGATGTTGAGACCCGTTCGATTCGCGACACTCTGCCAGTCTTCGCCAGGCGCAACGGAAATCAGCCGCGCTGTCTCTCGTCGCTCAGGCGGAATACGCTGGATCAACGAAGCAAACTGTTTCGCGCGTCCAGCCGGAATGCGCACGTTGTAAGTGTCGCCTCGCGGCGTGATGTCGCGCTTCAACTCCGGATTCAAACTGCGAATGTAATCGATGTTGGTATCGGTAGCATCCGCGACCAGTTGCAACCCGGTAGCGGACGGAACCTGGACCACATCGTAGGACATGGGCGCATCGGCCTTGATGCCTTTGAAGCCATACTTCTCAGGATTCTTGGCAATCAGGATCACCGCGAGAATGTTTGGCACGTAGTTGCGGGTTTCCTGGGCGATGTACGGATAGATCATCCAGAAGTTAGCCGTGCCGGCACGCGAGATTGCGCGATCGATGTTGCCGGCGCCGGTGTTGTACGCGGCCATCGCGAGTTCCCAGTTGCCGTTGTAACGCTTCGCAAGATCTTTCAGGTGACGAGCTGAAGCACGAGTCGCTTGTTCATAACTGTTCCGCTCGTCGATGTATGCATTTTGACGAAGACCGTAGGTCCTGCCCGTTGCGGGGATGAACTGCCATAATCCCGAAGCTGCGGCCCATGACATAGCCTTCGGTTTCCACGCGCTTTCGACCTGGCCCAACCACGTGATATCAACCGGCACGCCTTCCTCAGCGAAGATCTTGCGCGCGAGCTTCATGTACTGTCCGGAGCGCCGCAGGCCATTTTCCATCGTGCTGCGGTTGCGGCCCTGATAGTAATTGATGAATTGCTGAATTAAAGGATTAAGAGTGAACGTGAAATTAACGTTCTTCTGTGCCTGCTCCAAAGCGAGTAGATCTTTTTCGTCGACTTTCTGCTCATCAGGAGTAAGAACGAGTTTGCTCAACTCATCGAGCGGCGAAGGTTCAAACTTCTGATCGCGAAAACCGATCTGTGATGGTGGCGCCGGCTTTTGCGTCGAATCCTGGGTCTGCGTGTTCTGTGCAACTAATTGCGTGCTGATCGGAGCGGTCTGTTGCTGAAGCGGTACCTCTTCTCGATAGATGCGTTCGACTAGCTCGAGGTAGTAAGTCTGAAGCCGTTGACTGGCTCTGACGTCAAAGCCTGATTCGAGAATGGAATCGACCGCGCGATCGAATTCCTCGCGCGCTTGTTCGCGCTTGTTGTCCTCGAGGTTGAGCTTGCCTTTGCGGAAGTGATCTTCCGCGCGTGCGATGATTTGTGTGATTCGTCCTTCGGACTGCTCGACTTCAGTTGGGATTGTTCTCGCTGATGAAGCGACAGGGATCTGAGCAAAACTACTCACCGGTGAAACGGCGATAGTAGTTAACAAAGCCACACCGGCGATCAAACGAGGAAAGCTCGCGGACATCAAACTCGTGGTACTCCTTCAAGGTATATGCGAACCTTCGAGCGACTCCAAGTCACAAGCGGCGCATTCGTTTAATTGTGCGGTATCTAATGACTCCTCTATGATTTGGATACAACAGGACTCACTCAAAGGAGCCAAAATCACACTGGAGGTTACCACACGATTTTTTGGGGTGTCAATTACACACCCACTCTGAAACACACGCTCAAACAGTAAATTTTTCCACTAAAACATGAGTACTGATGCATGGCTTTTTAGACCGGTTGCGTGCCTCAGATAACACGAATGAATCCGGATTTGGTTCCATGCTCTGCGTGGCCCGATTCAGTACACAACAATTCGAATCTGTTTCGCAATAAAATAGCCACTACTCAAAAAGAGCAACGCTTAGCCCACTCAAACCCTCGTACCTTCGGGTGGAACACTGCTTGCCACCGTACCACAGTAAAGACTCCCAAGAAAAACTATGTCTACCGTCGTAAAACGAGAAACCGGAGTACATGAGTTCCCAAAGCTGGCGCAGCCGGCTGAAATCGAAGCCGTCCGTGTCAATCCGAAATTCTTCTTTAATCGCGAACTGAGCCTGCTCGCGTTCCACGCACGGGTTCTGGAAGAAGCGCTCGACGACCGTAATCCATTGCTGGAGCGGCTCAAATTTCTCTCAATTTTTTGTTCGAACCTCGATGAGTTTTTCATGATTCGTGTGTCCGGACTCAAAGAGGAATTGAGAGACGCGAACGTGATTTCTGCTGATGGCATGACACCGGCAGAACAGTTGGCAAGAACTCGAGAACGGATTCTTGGTCTCATTAACGAACAAGCGGATTGCCTGCGTGAAGAGATCCTGCCGCAATTGAGAGACGCAGGCCTGTCGGTGATTCCATACGAATCGCTGTCGCGCCACGAAAAAGAGAATCTACATGATTACTTCGTCGAGAAGGTCTTTCCGATTCTGACGCCGCTGGCCGTCGATCCGAGCCATCCGTTTCCGTATATCTCGCCACTCAGCGTCAACATCGGTTTGATGGTTCGCGAGCCGAGCGAAGTGAAGTTCATCGGACGTGGCAGAGGAGCGGACTCGCGATTTGTCAGAATCAAAGTGCCTTCACTCGTACCGCGCCTCGTGCCGGTGGGCACTTCAGGAACTCGCTACGTTCTGCTCGAAGATCTGATTGAAGCGCACATTCAGGAGCTCTTCCCGGGCATGAATGCTGGTCCATGTCATCTGTTCCGCGTCACGCGTGATGCCGACATCGAAATCAGGGAAGAAGAGGCACAGGATTTACTCAGCGTGATTCAAGAAGAATTGCGCCAAAGACGTTTCGGCACGCCGGTTCGTCTCGAAGTTTCGCCGGACATGCCTGACGAAATGATCGAATACCTGACGGCTTCGCTGGATCTCGGACCGGACGATGTTTACGTTTTTGATGGTCCACTTCATCTTCAGGATCTGATGGCGCTCTATGACGTCGACCGGCCTGACTTGAAAGATGCTCC
>DATDFT010000044.1:0-4552 GCA_036522475.1 Pyrinomonadaceae bacterium
CGCAAAAGGGTTCGCGATATTTGAAGAAGAGATCCCGCGCGAGGGAATTCGCGTCACGCGCACATATCAATATGCCCGTTGGCTGGACGGTTCGTCGCGTCTGTGGATCGGACGCCGTAAGCGCATCGGCCGCGGCGAGGGGTCGGGCGGTCTACGTTTCGATACGCTCGTGCAATAACGCACAACCTTTGTCCAGGACTTGAGTGTCGGATTCGACTCACGTGCATTGACTGTAGGCAGACAGATGAGTATAGCTCGACGGAATTTGTCAAAGTTGAGGCAAGTAGTTCGTGGTTTCCGATGATCTTCAGCTGAAGTATCAGAGGATAAAACCTTTTGAAGACTACGACAACCGAATAATGGTGAACCCTTCAGCACGGGCCGCCTCGCAGAGATTACCGTCGTCACCGATCAGCGCTCGACCCCGCGGGCGGTTCTCGCACCACACCAAAGCAGCAGCAAGCTGGAGCGCATCGGACGCGCGAAGTTTGTGAATACGAAGCAGGCGCTCCGCACGCTCTCGCACCTCTTCGGTCGGTTGAACCTCGTTCCAGCGGTTACGCAAATAGTCCAGGCGCGCAAAGGCTTGCCTGTTGTCATCAACGCTTAACGTCCCGTCACGGGTCAGCCGATTTAATGAGCTAACAGCCTCGATGACGGTTCCCCACCAGACGACCTGCCGGCTGTAGGTCCGGACCACCTGCCTCGCTTTTGCACTTTGCGGCTGGAAGCAGCACAGCGGCACGAGAGCACTCGTGTCCCAGAATGCTGTCATCGATGGCGCCAGCTTTCGCTTGCCCTTAGTCTTCATCGCGCTCCTGTTCGATGGCGCGGCGCAACGCGGCGGCAGGGACACGCGGCGCCGGCATCGCCCAGAAGGAGTCGTCAAGGACGCCGTGGCCCAGGCGCAGTTTCCCCTGCGAGGCGAGTGCCAGCAACTCCTCGTCCTCGTCCATCGAGCGCACGAGAGGGACGATCCGCGCGACGGGCTGGTTGCGGTCGCGTACTAGAATTTCTTCGCCGGCCTTCACGTCATTAAGGTATACGCTCAGACGATTCTTCAATTCCGCGATGTTCACGCTTTTCATCGATTTGATCCTCGTTCTCCTCCACACGTGGCTACAAAGCCATTACTTCGTGGCCATTATAGCCATGACATACGAGCCGCACAAGGTATGCAGTGAGCTACTTCATTCGTGCACTTGCATACCTCTTCGGCAAACATGGCTATGGCTGTTGGAGATTCCGAACCACTCTACAATTGGGGCTATGCGACGATGTACGTTGACCGCCTGAACTGGTGAGGCTATTGAGCCGACTTGTCTAGTTAACTTGCTGATAGAGCAGATGTGGTATTGCGACGAACGCCTGCATTTCACTCGTTGGGGACGAATTTGTAGCCTATCCACGGCTCTGTCAGAATGTGCGACGGATGCTGAGGGTCTACCTCGATCTTGTTGCGCAGTTGGTTAATGAAAACACGTAGGTAGTTTGATTGTTCGGTCGATTCGGAACCCCACACAGCCTGGAGTAGCGCCCGACGCGTCACTACTTTACCTGCGTTGGTAACGAGATAACTCAGCACGTCAAACTCTTTCGGGGTGAGCTTGACTTCTCTCCCAGCCACAACCACTAGACGCGTATCGGAGTTTATTGTCAGGTCGCCCACGGTCAGCAAAGAAGGATGGCTATTAGCTTCAGACAGTCGCCGTAGCATAGCGCGCACGCGCGCCAGCAGTTCATCCAATCCGAACGGCTTTGTGATGTAATCATCAGCCCCCATGTCTAGAGCAGCCACTTTGTCGCTCTCGAATTCTTTGGCTGAGAGCACAATAATCGGGACGCAGGAAAATTCGCGAACGCGACGACACACCTCCAGTCCAGACAATTTCGGCATGGCTAAGTCCAGAATAATCAGGTCGGGTATTTCCTTGGCAAGCTCATCGAGTGCTTCCTCACCCCCTGGAGCTGTGCGTACGTCATAACCACGTGGCGGCAGGCTTGCCCGCATGACACGGAGTATCTGAGGTTCGTCGTCTACGACAAGAATTACCGGCCTCCTTGTCATATTTCGCGACCTCTCATGAAAGCTTCAACCAACCTTATTGTCTCCATGAAGCCCCTTGCTGTAGAACATAGAGACGGGTGTGCCCAAATTGGGCCTCCTTAAGAGAAACGTCATCCATGTTAGTTGAACGATACTGCGAGGTACACGCAAGACGACGTAAAATCTTAGCCGCGAATTCATACTCGACTTCAGCGAGCTTGCCCGCGCTCCCACCGGCAACACGAATTGTCTCTCCACCCGCGGAATCGCTTGAAGAGTGTCGAAAGGAACATGCCAGGTTATCACGTTCCTAGTTCACGCTCGTTTTCCTAGCAACTTTAACCTTAACAAGCGAGATGTCAAGAAGTCATAAATAAAGGGTTAAGAGTCTATCAATGACGCATAAAAGACCGATCGAACACATCCGAGGAACTCACCGAGATTCTGATGCAGGCGGGAACTCTGATGCGGGAGCACAAAGCCCATGCCAGAATCTCCATTCACGGTCTCTGCGGTAGACTGATGGTCCAATTGCCGGAGAAGTCAGTTGAGATTTTCGCAGGAGACTTACTGGTGCTCGAAAAATGTGTACCTCACGATGTGAGTGCGGTCGAGGAAAGTGCGTTCCGGCTTTCGATTTCGTGGCCACTGGGTGAGGAACAACGGTCGTAAAATCGAAACAGATGAACTCGTCGCAGAGACATGAAAGAGCATAGCCTTCTCTCCTAATTACACTCCGCGACCCATTCTGAACGTTTCCGCAACCGCATTGTCTCTAACTAGAATTGCGAACGTGAACACGGCTCCGTGGCCAAACTCACTCTCGACCCAAATTCTGCCGCCGTGTGCTTCGATGATGCCACGCGCTATAGCCAGGCCCATCCCCGTGCCACTGGCGCCATCGTTATTTACCCGCTTGCTACGGTAGAACTTGTCGAAAAGGCGGTCAAATTCATTCGCCTCAATTCCTGGTCCATCGTCACTTACGCTGATCAACAGCTCGTCATTTTTCAAACGTGCGCTTATGATGATCTCACTTCCGACGGGTGAGTATTTGGCCGCGTTCTCGACAAGATGCGTAAGCGCCTCAGCAATTAGTGGAGAGTCTACTTTCACCAACGGCAGGTCTTCGGAACAATCAATCTTTACACTATGATGGCGCAACTCTCTCTCGCAGCGGTCAAGCACATTGCCGCAAATCTCAGCGACAGAACCCAACTGCATCGAGGGTTGCAGCTCGCCGGCTTCGATGCGTGCCATATCAAGTAGATCTTCGACCAAGCGGGTCAATCGTGCGGCCTCTTCGCTGATGATCAAATGAAATTCGTGTTCCTGTGCGTGGTCCCAGTGCAAGTCTCCTTGCAGTAAATTGTCTATCGCTGTGCGAATCGAGGTAAGCGGCGTCCGCAAGTCGTGAGAGACGGATGCAAGTAGCGCTGACTTTAACTCATCACTCCTTTTCAGCGCTTGCGTAAGTTTCTGCAGCACATCTTCCGCATGTTTCTGTTCGGAGATGTCGCGAATGATTCCGCTATAGAAGTTTTTTCCATCGCTCTTCCACGACGCCACGGACAACCCAATTGGAAACTCTGTTCCATCTTTTCTCAGCCCGTGCATCTCAACGGTTTTGCCGATTATCCGCGGCTCGCCTCCCGCCCGGATTCGCTCCACACCGGTCTGGTGAGCTCCTCTATAAACTTCGGGCATTAGGATTGTCAGTGGCTTTCCCAGCACCTCCTTCTCCGTGTACCCAAAGATATGTTCTGCCCCGTTGTTCCATTCAATGATGTTTCCATCGCAGCCAGCCAGAATGATTCCATCAGTGGCCGATTGTACGACGGAGCGAAACTTCGTTTCCGACTCGCGTAAAGCACCCTCCGAACGATTGCGTTCCGTTACATCTGCCATTACACAGACGATGGATTTGATCTCACCTCTGCGGTTGCGTGATAGGCCAGCCGACATGCTGATGCTGATCGCCGAACCGTCCTTCCTTTGACAACGCAGCTCGCGCCCTGTAAACACTCCGCCTCGACGTGCAGTCTCCAGGTTCGCACGGAATGCTTCTTCCCCATCTGGTGCGACGATCGGCAGAGGGACATAGCGTGCTTCTTGCGCAGTCCAACCAAAGAGACGCTCAGCCGCAGGGTTCCATAACCTAACGTTTGTATCGGCGTCCAGAACGACGATTGCCACAGGCGAAGCCTCAACCAGCGCCTGTAGTGATTCGTTCGCCTCCCTCAAACTCTCATTAGCACGTTTGCGCGACTCGCTCAGCGCGCTGATCAAGGTCGCGACCGCTACGAACACGGTGAGTCTGAGAAAATCGCTCCAGCTGAGCGTAAACTGCAAGCGAGGTTGAAGCAGGAAGAAGCCGATAATCCACGTGGAGACAAAAGTGGCGAGCAAACCGGGCTTGAGTCCACCGTACCATGCGGTCACCATCACGGCCGCCACGAACAAGAGGAAGACAGTCGGCTGCAGTACAACCAGAAACAGCTCGGT
>DATDFT010000045.1:0-18208 GCA_036522475.1 Pyrinomonadaceae bacterium
GTGAATCGAGAAGAAGTAACCCAACACACCGCTGAGCACCACGCGTATCACCGCATAGATCAACGGCGTGCGCGTGTCCTGCAACGCGTAGTAAGTCGATGCGTAGAGGCGCCCAAGCGTCGACGCGAGTAGGCCCACTGCCGACCCGGCGAGGATGGTCCAAACATAGACCGCATCAGCAGAGTTAAACTTGCCGGTCTGATACAGCACCGCCGCAATTACATCCCCGAAGGCCAGGAAAGCCACCGCCGAGGGAACGATAAAGAAGCTAATCCTCTTGAGCCCGTCATCGAGCCGGTGCCGCAAAGTCTCTGCTATAACACTCGCGCTGCCGAGCGTTTTCGACATCGCCGGCAGTTCCGCAGCGGATACTGACATTCCGAAAAGGCTGACCGGAAGCGTGTACAAGCTCTGTGCGTAGGTCAGCGCCAGCACCGCACCCTGACCCAGAAAGCTCGCGAGGAACGCATCGACGAACGCGCTGATCTGGACCACGCCTCTACTCACAAACACCGGAAAGAAGTTGTTCAGCACTTGCCTGATGTGAGCATTTGCGAGCGTGAGCACGGGCCGAAAGTGATGAATCAATCGCAGCACCGTCGGTAGTTGAACTGCAAATTGCAGCGCACTGCCGATAACGGATCCCCACGCCGTATAAACAGCGAGAGTCGAGAGATCCATGTGATTTCCAAACATCACGAGTGCCACGATGATGGCGACATTCCAGGCGACCGGCGCAGTGTAAGAGATAAAGAAACGATGATGACTGTTGAGAACACCGAGACACCAGGCCGAAAGCACCAGCAGCGCCGCGCCCGGAAAAAAGATACGCACGAGTGCGATGGTCAACTGGCGTCGTTCTTCTTCGAAACCGGCGGCGATGATGGTGACGATATAAGGAGTTGCGAAAACGCCGATCAAAACGATGAGCGCAGTCACGAGCGCCAGGATCGAGAAGATGGCATTTGCGACACGGCCCGCTTCTTTCTCGTCGCCCTGCGCCAGCAGTTTGGCGTACACCGGAATGAAAGAAGCCGAGAGTGCTCCTTCGCCGAAAACGTTTTGCAGAAAGTTGGGAATTCGGAAAGCGGCGCTGAAGGCGTCACCTTCAGCCGAGTGACCGCCGAAGTAGTGTGCGAAGATGCGTTGGCGGATGAGGCCGACAATGCGGCTGATGAGGATTCCGGCCCCGACAAAAACAGCCGAACGGCCGGTGCTGATTTCCGTGCGAGCGGGTTTTGGTTCCGAGCCACCCATTTCCGCAGCGCCAACCTGTTCGAGCGTTTCGCCCGCAATCACTCCCGGAGCTTCGTCCTTCATCTTATCTCAGAGAGCGTATTCCTTGATTTTGTTGAGAAGTGTTTTGTAGCTGATGCCAAGGTCTTCGGCGGTTTTACTCTTGTTACCCAGATTTGCCTCCAGTGCGCCGCGAATCTTTCTTCTTTCGACCAGACGAAGGACGCGATGACCTGCTTCGGAAAGCGTGCCCGACAGATCGAGCTGGTCCAGGCTTTCTGATTCAGGCACATCTGATGGTCCAAGGCCGAGGTCGGAAGGTTGCAGAATCAGTGAGTCGGAGATGATGCAGGCGCGCTCGATTGCGTTCTCGAGTTCACGTACGTTGCCGGGCCAGCGATGTTGCTTCAGTGCCGCCAGTGCTTCAGCGCTAAGCCGTGCTTCGCGACCACGCAGCTCGCGCCCGATTTCGGAAGCGAAATGCTCTGCAAGCAGCACGATGTCGTCGCCGCGATCGCGCAACGGTGGTACCTCGATCGGAAACACCGCGAGTCGAAAGAACAAGTCGCCGCGAAACTCACCGCCTTCGACTGCGCTCTTCAAGTCTTTATTTGTCGCCGCGACGACGCGAACATCGACGGCGACGGGCGCGCGCCCGCCGATTCGATCGACCACCTTTTCTTCGATCGCGCGCAACAGTTTGCCCTGCACTCCCAGCGGCAACTCTCCAATCTCATCGAGAAATACGGTGCCGCCCTCCGCAAGTTCAAACTTCCCTTGGCGGCGATCGTTCGCGCCGGTAAAAGCGCCGCGCTCGTGTCCGAAGAGCTCGTTCTCGATCAATGTTTCAGGAATCGCGGCGCAGTTGATGGCCACGAATGGATGGTTGCGGCGAGGGGAAAGATGATGAACCGCGCGCGCAAAGAGCTCTTTGCCTGTGCCTGACTCACCGAGCAGCAGCACAGTGGTTTCGGTTTGAGCGACGCGTTGAGTCTCGCCGACTGCGCGTTTCAAAATGTCCGACTCGCCGAGTATGCGTGGAAAGCCGTAACGGCGTGACCATTCTTCACGCAGCAGGATGTTCTCGGTGCGGAGTCGTGCCTGCTCCAGCGCGCGCTCGACGAGCAACAGCAGGTGATTTGAATCGACGGGTTTCTGTAGGAAATCGTGGGCGCCGTCTTTCATTGCCTGCACGGCTTCGTCGATGGAGCCGAAGGCGGTCATCACGATCACCGGCACGTCAGGGTCGGCGGCGCGTGCTGCACGCAGGACGTCGAGACCGGAGCCGTTCGGCATGCGCAGGTCGGTTAGAACGAGGCGATGGCGCGCGTCGGCGATCTCATTGAGCGCCGCGCGGGCGTCAATCGCTTCCGCAACACTGTATCCGGCATTCTCGAGAGTTAATCGCAGTACGCGACGCAGACTGTCTTTGTCTTCGACGAGTAGGATATCGGCCACTGGCGTCAATGATCGATTTTTCCGGCGCTGGGTGTCAAGAGATACGTTCTATACGTCATGTAGGACCTATGAACCTCACTTCCCAATGCTGTCACTGAAAGTAACAGCCTGCTCGTTGCTTCCAATTAAAACTCACCAATTTCTGAGTGATTCGTCACGGAACAGCTATTGCCAATCAGGATGGACCAGGCCGAGGTTTGTCCGAGCCTGCACAGGAGCTTCGGAGGTGGACGCGCCAATGAACGGCAACAGCAGAACAGCCAAGGGCCAACGCGGATTCACGATCATGCAGATGGTCATTACGGTAGTGATCATTTCGATCGTGTCAACCGTTGGAGTGCTCGGGATCAAAACGGCCCGCGCCGAATTCCGGGTGCGAAACTCCGCTAGAGTCTTTGCCTCTTATCTCGAGAAGGCGCGCGCTGACTCCGTTCGCCGGCATGCTGATTCGGCCAGCGAAGCATCAGTTGAAAGTACTGACGCGGGCAACAATACATACACAGTGACGATGGATTATGGTGACGGCACCCTTACGGCGCGGACATTTCAGCTTGACTCAGGCGTGAGTTTTAACACGGTCGCCAAGAAAATAAGCTTTAACTGGCGCGGCAGGGTTGAAAAATTCTGGGTATTCCAAATAAAGAGTGACTACACTGGCAGCAGTATTCCAGTCGACGTTTCAGGTTCGGGCGACGTCACCGTCGACGAACAACATTTCCCAGATGAAAGCATTCCGGACGTCACAGTAGCCACGGTCACCGATGACGTGGACCACTCGACCCCCACGCCAACGGTTACCCCCACACCAAGCCCAACCGCTACTCCGTCGCCATCAGACGGCGCGAGTCCAAGTCCAACTGCCACTCCAACAGCCACACCGAATGGTAACGGGAATGGAAACGGGGGCACGAATGGGAATAACGGCAACGGTAACGGAAACGCAACACCCACTCCGACTGCGACGCCGACACCCACTCCAAGCGCATCGCCCTCGGCGACTCCCATTCCTCAGTGTGTCGCAGTTATGAGTCCCAGCACTATCACATTGAGCCAGAGCGTTGATGCGCAAAAGACCGGAACGTCTACGTTCACGATGACGAACGCAACCGGTGTCCGCACCCTCAGCGCGTCTCAGGCAGGAAACGGAAACAGCATGGTGCTCGGACTGTCGCTGGTCAGAATGGAAGGCAGTGGTTCAAGCGTTCTCACCGTCACCGCGAAAAACGGAGCCGGAAATCGCGGCGTTTTCCTTATCAACGTGACGACCGATCCGGCTTGCGGTTCGGGTGCACAGTTAACAGTTTCCGTAAGTAACTGAGGTGCATATGGACCACCAGCATACAAAGCAAGCAGGCTTCACTCTTCTTGAAGCCGCAATCGCGCTCGTGATCCTGATGATCATCGGGCTAGGCATCGCATCGCTTTTCACCTACGCGATCCAGGCGAACAGTAATGCTGACGATCGCGAGTTAGCGATGGCCATTGCGCAGAAGCGAATGGAGTGGCTGCGGACTATTCCGTTTACGACGCAAACGCGACATGTTGCCTATTCCTATCCAAACGGTGGCCTGGAAGTGACAAGCTCCACCGGAGTCAGTGAAACGGTTACCAACGCGGGTCGCAGTTACACGGTGCTAACGATCATCCAAAACGTAAGCACTGTTCCCGCCGGCAATCCCGATGCAGGCGAGCCCACGGTGAAGAGCATTCAGCTTTCAGTTACTCCTGCGGGAGCTGCAACTAACTTTGAGACAGTCACGATTACCACGCAACGATCTACTCAGGTCACCGGCGTTTATTAGCCGCGTTTGCAAACTAGCGAGGACTTCATGAGCTCGTCGAATAAAAAAGCCAGCAGCGGTTTCTCTCTTCTTGAACTCCTGATTGCAATGGTGATCACGATGGCGTTGATGACCGCAGCCAGCACGCTGTTGGCGCAAGCCCTGCGTGTGCGCAGCCGTGAGAATCAGAAGTCTGACGCGCTGGCCGACGTGCAGCGCGCGCTCAATATCATGTCGCGGGAGATCGCGAATACCGGGTTCAACATGACCGGCAACGGTATTGTTGCCGCGGATTCAGGAACCAGCTCCCTTCGGATTCGTTCGAATCTCAACCGGTACGACACGTCAGCTTCATCAGCGTCACGAGACGGCATTATTGATGAGAATGAAGACATAAAATACTTCATCAATGTGGCTGACGATAAGAAATACCTCGCCAGATACGATCCATACGGCAACGGCGCAACTGTGCTGGCCAATCGTATCGACGCCCTGAACATTCATTACTACGATCAGAAGGTGACTTATACCGCGCCGCCGGGAGGTAGTGACATCACGGGTGCCTCGGCGACTCCGGTGTCTCCGGCAAGTGCGAAATACATCGTCATCGCGATCGCCGTTACGTTAGACCCTGTCGGACAGCCAGGCTCACCGGGTTATCAACCACCTTACTCGGTATTGCTTTGTTCGGACGTCACGCTGCGGAATTCAGATCTGTGGACTTACTAAGAGAGGTTTCGGTAAATGAGAACACAAAAGCGAACCGCACACTCTGCCAAACGCGCCGGCGAAAAAGGCGCGGCGCTCATCACCGCAGTTCTGCTTTCGATGCTCTTGTTGGCTGCCGGCGGAACCCTCGTTCTTACTTCGACGATGACCGGCATCACGGCGCGAGATTCAACCGCCGAGATGCAGGCGTACTACGCCGCCGAGGCGGGCATTGCAAGGACGCTCGAAGTGTTGAGAGGCAACGTGCAATCAAATCCGTCCGGCACACGCGCCTCGTTTACGAATGTCGTGTGCAGCAAGACTCTATGGACCACCACCTCGGGCGCTTACGTTAACGTTGCCTCCGATGGCTCGACGCGCTTTAAAGTCACCTCGATCGTGGACCCGAACAACACGGACGCCAACCCGTGTAGCAATGCCTCATACAAGCCACGACAACTAGTAATTCAAGTCAAAGGCGTTGGTCCAAACGATAGCCAGAAGGACATGGAGGTTGTCGTCGATCGTTACACGCTGGACTATCCAGTGAAGGCAGTTGTCACCATACCGAACGGTTCCGGAACCGCGCTTCCATTCAATCTGGGCGGAAGTAACGTGACATCAACTTCGGGTATTGATCTTGATGGCGGTGGCGAGTCACTTGCCGCGTTCGCAATAAATAACGCCGACTACAACACGGTCAACAATGTCATTGA
The DNA here is from genome assembly GCA_036522475.1 of Pyrinomonadaceae bacterium. Taxonomy (GTDB): domain Bacteria; phylum Acidobacteriota; class Blastocatellia; order Pyrinomonadales; family Pyrinomonadaceae; genus PSRF01. The sequence continues at coordinate 5,900 of DATDFT010000045.1, forward strand.
CGGCTGCAACGCCGACGGAACCAATTGCAGCGGCAGCGGTCCGAATGTGACGCCCGGCGATCCGGCGGTTCTCACCAGCTCAAACACGCCGAGCTTTCTCTCGTCAGTAGATACCGCGAGGCAGTTCTTGTACGGCTCCGAAGGAATGATGAATTCCGCCATTAACCAGGGACGTTACTTCACCAGCGGCGCCTCCGCGATCGCCAGCGCGGCAGGACTTGGCGCCAGTAATCCGGATGGCGTGCTTACATTCGTAGATGGTGATTTCACGCTTGGGCCGGGCAATCCGACCGGACAGGGAACTTTGATCGTCACCGGCAATCTTACTCTCGATGGAAACTTCAACTGGAACGGCGTGATCATGGTGCTCGGCACGGGCCACGTCTATCGCAGCGGCGGCGGCAACGGAAACATCTACGGCGCGATGTTCGTCGCGAAGTTTTCGAAAACCGGAGCCAGTACCGACGTGTTTGGCGCGCCGACATTCGACACGTCCGGTGGCGGCACGGCGAATATCCAATACAGTTCAACGGCAGTTGATAAGGCAAAGGCGGTAGGCGGACACGCGGTTAAGGGCGTGCGCGAGTTGTAGTACAAGATTGACAGGATTTTCATGATTGACAGGATTATCTTGTTAATCCTGAACATCCTGTTAATCCTGTCCCAAAATCCTTAGGCTTAACTCTCCTCTGGAAGTAATCAAGCATTACTTCTTTATATCCACTTGTATATCGAGAATCGTCCGCTGCTTTTGAGGTGCCGCACGCCGCAATTGCAGATGGACGGTAAAGCGCCCCGGTGATCTATCGATCGCCGGGGTGCATTTCTTTTCGCCTGAGATTAATTTGATCGCGAGGGTGGCTCGTATTCTTCGCCGTCGCCGACGGTGCTCTCAGTGTGAGAGAGTTGCATAGTCAACGCCAGCGGCTTGTAATCAAATGCCTTCGGACCGCCACGCGTGTTCTGCACCAGCATCACGAGGTAATCCTGATTTTCTCTGAACCGCCAGATACTGCCGTGTTGATTCATGATCACAAACAGCAGCACCTCGCCATTGGCTGCGCGCATCTGTCCAACGAGGGCGCTCGCGCCGCCGTCCGTCCTCATCAACGTCCCGGTCTTCGCAATGACACTGCCGCGCCACGTGAGACCGTTGAAACGGTCTTCAAGCGTACCGGGATCGATTCCCGCCACCGGCATGATTGACGACGGCGAAAGCCCGTGCTTTTGCAACTCCGCACGCAGCTCACGATAGATCTTCATCATCACTCGCGGCGAGATGCGATTGATGCCCAGCCCACTTAACGAAGAAATTCTGATCTCGTCCGGGCCAAGTCCGAGTTGGGTCGTCAATTGCTGTCGCACTGATTGCGGTCCACCCAGTGCTTCACCAATACGCTCCGCCATGAAGTTGTTCGAGTAACACAAAAGCACTTTAAGAATGTCGACCAGCTTGCTCGACCGTTGCGTCAACAGGAGTTTCGCAGACGGCGTGACCGGCGCCACCGTCACCGCGCCCATGACCGCAACGCTCGGCACCGTCTCCAGGCCGGCACGGTCGTTGAGCAAGGTTCTTTCATAATTCCAGGCGCGCACAGCCTCCGCGTAGCGGCGAGTTGCATCTAACGTATCGTACAGTCGCTCGCCGGACCGCGTGGCCGAAGCGCTGAAATTCATCGTGAAGCCGGGCGCAACGACGAGATCGCCGCTGACTTGTTTGATTCCGAGCTGGTTCAGCTCACGCGCGAGCAGCACGCCGTGTTCGTAGTGAAACGAAGGATCGCGACCGGAGATGTAAAGGTTTCCGTTCAAGATTCCGGTTGTTTTGTCGGGCACGCCGTCGGTCCAAACGCCTGTGGCAAAGCGATGGTCGGGACCGAGTGTTCGCAAGGCGACAAGCGCAGTCGCGAGCTTGAGTGTTGAAGCCGGGTTGAATGGTTCGTTCTCTGACTGTGCTGAAACGACCTTGCCATCCAGCGTTTCAATCAACACGCCCTGTAGCCCGTACAATGGCCTTGCGTTCTCGGGTGAAGGCGATGGTGAAGGTGACGGCGAAGGCGATGGCTGAAGAACTTGCGCCGAGATACTCGAACAGATTACGAATGTCAGAAGAGTAAAAAAGACCAGCTTGTTCAATCCGTACCGCATCAACTTCATCATAACAAGGAACTGTACTTTTAGATGCAGGTAAGTTGATCCGCGTTCTTCGGCGTGAATCCGCGGCTGAGCATATCGTTGACAATGATTCCGGCACGCTCATAGAATCGCCGTGTTGACAAACTACAGTGCAACGCAACCACGAACCCGTCACAGTTGAACGAGTACTGGCCACTCACAGAGCACGATGCAAAGAGATTCGAAAGCGGCTCCGTGAGTTTCAAGAAGTTTGGCGCAAAGGATCTGATGCCAGGCTCTGGGAAGAGTTGACCTACTGTATTTTCACCGCCGGTGCTTCGGCGCGCATGGGATTGAATTCAGTCGATGCCGTGCGACCGTTGCTGCTGGAGGGCGACTCTGACGAGATGACGGCGGCGTTGAAGCAAGCCGGCGCACATCGTTTCCCCGTGGCGCGCCCGCGTTACATCGTACTCACGCGAAACTACTTTCGCGCGGATTGCGACATGGCACTGCGTAAACGTCTGCGTAGCTTTTCGGATCCGTTCGAACGCCGTGATTGGCTGGCCCAGGAAAAACGAGTCAAAGGATTGGGTTACAAAGAAGCCAGCCACTTCCTGCGAAATATCGGCGTGAAGGGCCACGCGATTCTTGATAAACACGTGATGAGATGTTTGGCTGAGGTAGGAGTGATTGACTCAGCCGGGCCGCCTTCAACCCGAAGGAAGTATCTCGAAGTCGAGCAGCAACTGATTGGTTTTGCTCGCGACATCGGTATTGATTTTGACGAGCTTGACCTGGTTCTCTGGTCCATGAAGACGGGAGAAGTTTTGAAGTAGCAGTTGCATGCTGAAGATCACTCAGAAGGTGTGAATCATGCAAGGTAATAACCAGCAGCGTATCTTTCGGATGGCGGCCTTCTGTGTGGCCGCCTTCGTGCTTTGTTTCGCGCTCGCCGGCGCGTGTCACACTGTCGCCGGTTCCACCGACAAGAAGGCTTACGCGAAAGGCTATCGCGCGCTGCGCAAAGGCGACTTTGAACAAGCCGAAAAGATCTTTCGCGAGTTGGTGAATAAAGATGCGCACGACAACGAGGCTCGCCTGGGGCTGAGCTTTACGCAACTCAAACAGCGTAACTTGCAAGCCGCTTACGACAACGCCGCCCGAGTGATCATGCAGGATCCACTCTCCGCGCGCGCCCATGCGTTGCTTGGCGCGGCGATTCTCGGTGCGGGTGAGTTTTCTCTCTCGGTTGAGGAGTTCCGCACGGCGCTCTCAATCAACGGAGAGGAAGCGCTCGCAGTTGCGGGACTTGCGATGGTCGACTTTTACGAGAACCGGATGCAGAGCGCTCTCTCCGGGCTGCGTAAAGCGACAAATATGGATCCCGATGAGCCTGACTTCGTTTTCAATCTCGGACAGGCTGCGGCACGCAGCGAGAAGTACAAAGAAGCCGCGGACGCATACGAGAAGTTTTTGATGATCGCGCCGAAGACGGACACTGATCGACGCGATCGCATACGCGGTCTAATCGACTTCCTGCGTTATCTCGGAAACCAGGGACAGCTCTACGTGCCTGCCGGTGATTACAGTTCTACAGTTTCTTTTGAAGCGACTGACAATCGTCCGATCCTCGAGGTTCGCCTAAATGGAAACAGGGAACCACTTCGCTTCGTGCTCGACACCGGTTCGGGCATGTCAGTCATCTCCGAAGAGACTGCGAAACGACTCGGTCTCAAGCCGGTTGCAAAAGGTGGTCTCGCTCGCGCGGTTGGTGGCGGCGGCAAGTTTGAGATCATCTATGGATTTCTAGACTCGATCGAGATCGGCACCGCGCGTATTCAAAACGTGCCGGTCTACATTCGCAAGTTCTTCGACAATCAGATTCCGGTCGATGGTTATCTCGGACTTTCTGTGATCTCGAAGTTTCTGGCGTCAATCGACTACGGCACGCGAAAAATGGCGCTGGTGCGGCAGCATCAGACGGACCAGGTCGAGAGTTGGACCACGGTGCGTCGTCCGGAAAACATGTTGGGACTCCTTCCCGTTGTGCCGAACGATGCGGCTATCGAAGTTCCGTTACGAACGACGTCGAGCGGTTTTTTGAGTGGTGAAGTCGGGCTCGATGGTTTCGACAAGAACGTCAACTTCATTATCGATACGGCGGCGAGTATCACCGTCATTTCGGAAAAGCTTTCGCAGCAGGAACAGCTGCTCGAACTGCTTCAACCTTCGAAGATGCGCGTGTTTGGAGCAGCGGGAATCACGGAAGACGTGAAGCTGTTGCAACTACCGAGGTTGAGTCTCGGCCTCAGCAGGCTCGAGAAGATCAATGCGGCAGTGCTCGACATGGAGCCAGTGAATGAGACTGCCGGTTTCACGCAGAGCGGGATTCTCGGCGGTAACTACTTGCGACACTTTCGTATCTATTTTGACTTTGCAAGGGGGTCAATGCGTTTGGAGCCTTTGAATCAAACCAAGAACGTCGACAATATCAATCCGGAAGCAGTGGTAACGCCATGAAGCAGGCACTCTATCTCGAGACATCGGTGATTGGCGCTTACCTCGATAACGGCGAACCATTTCGTCGCGACTTGACGATCCGCTGGTGGGAACATGAGATGCCCGACTATCGCACGGTAGTTTCGCCGCTCGTGTCTTCCGAGCTTGCACGTTTGAAAGAACCACATCGCAGTTCGTACTTGAAGTTGATCAGCAATCTCGAGCAAGTTGATCTGACTGAGGAGGCGGCGATTCTCGCAGATGGTTACATTTCGCGCGGCATCTTTCATCGCAAGTACATTGCGGACGCGCTGCACGTTGCGATTGCGTCGTTTCACAAGATCGATTATCTGGTGACGTGGAACTTCGGTCATCTCGCGAACGTGCGACGCCAGGCGCGCATTCGATTATTCAACACAGCCGCAGGGTTTTTTGTGCCGATGATCGTGACCCCGGAGTTTTTGGTGTCGGAAGCTACCGAGCAGCAGGTGATATAGATCCTATAGGACCAATAGGACCTATATTTAGTCGAGCTATCTAGAGTATGTATCGTCGCCCAAAATTCTTAGAAGTCCTGCACGCGATTCGCGAAGAGATGTCGCGTGAGGCTGATTACGATGTCGACCTGTTTGCCGAGATGGTGCGATCCGGCATGCAGCCAACGCATGGGCCACAGCGCGTCATTCGTGGCTTCAGAACCCGCGCCCCGCGCGCAGAAAATAGTAACGGCAAGCCCGCGAAGCATAGACAGCGCAAGCGTAGCGCGTGATAATGTCAACAACAGTTGCGATCATGAATCCTACTTTTGAGACGATCGGTTTAGAGGTTTCGAGCGAAAAGGCATTTAACTATCTCGCAGAACGAGCGGGCGATCAGGGTGAAGCCACACAACTCAGCCGCCGCGGCGCTGTGCTGCACGGACGTTGCTGGAAACTCGGCGAAGGACTCGAGGTTTGGACCGTGCTCTACGAATCGGGCAGCGGCGACGTGTTCTATGCCGATTGCCGTCCCGGATTTCGAGCGCGTTACATTCAAACGATCGCGCCATGGGCTCTGACCGAGTATGACGAAGAAGGCGAAGCGGTTATTCACGGTTATCGCGGAGGAACCGACTGCGAAGTGCTCTTCGAGTTGCAGAACCTGACTGAAGTTGGTCCAGCCGGCTTCGCCGCGCAGGAGTTGCACATCGGCCTCTGTGGTCTTGCGTATCGCGCACGCGTGCGTCGCGGTAAGTGCAAGACGCGCTGGATGCCGCTCGAAAAAGCCGCGCCGGCAAGAGCAGCGCATGAAAATGATTGGAGCTTGTCGGGACGCGTGATCGCGTTCAAGCCCTTGCGCAATCCGCTTTCCGGGGGCGAGCTTTTCTGGATTCATCTCGACCTCGACCGCATCAAGCTCGAAGTGCTCGTCAATCAACGCGCGTTGCGCGGCGACGCATTAACTGTCGGCGCCACGCTCGAAGCCGAGGTTTGGCTACAGGGACACGTGCTCGACGAGCACGCGCTGCTTTCACGCTACGAAGGTGTCGACTACACGTGTTCGCGCGCGAGTTTTTGGTCAGGATTGAGAAGAAGAAATTAACCGCAGAATGAAACGTGCTCCGCTCGTTATTCTAATCGTCCTCACTCTTGTAATAGCCGCCTACATTTTCAATCGTTACTGGACTCATCGCTTCGACTCTTTAATCGCGCGGCAGGCGTCGATCTATCGCCTCGATCCGGATCTTGTCTGGTCCATTATCTACGAAGAGACGTACTTCAGCCCCTGGAAGACCGGCAAAGACGGCGAGATCGGTTTGATGCAGGTCATGCCGGCAGTGGGTCGCGAGTGGGCTGCCGAAACCGGCATGCGTGAGTTCGAACGCCAAATGGCCAGTGATCCACAAACGTCGCTGCGCGACCCGGAAAGAAATATTCAGATCGGTTGCTGGTATCTCGAAAAGATTTACGAGCAGTTTCAGGATACGCCCGATGCGGAAGTAAGAATGCTTGCCGCTTACAACGCCGGACCGAGTCGCGCCGCCGAGTGGAGCCGTCCCGATCAGGCCGGGCATACTCCATCAAGTGCGGAGTTCATCAACAAGATCGACATTCCCTCGACCAGGGCTTACGTGATTTCGATCATGCAGCGCTACCGTCAGGTCAAGAATTCACGCAAATGACGACTATCTACTCGGCGCGCTGGGTGCTTCCGATTTCAACCGCAGCGATTGAGGACGGCGCCGTTGCGGTTGATGGCCAGCGGATCGCGGGCATTGGTCCTGAGGCTGAGATCGTCGCGAAGTTTTCCTCAGCGAAGATTGAATCGCTCGGTGAAGCGGTTATCTTGCCCGGTCTCGTTAACACTCACACGCATCTCGAACTGACCGCGATGCGCGGTTATCTCGAAAAAGAAGAGAACGACTTTTTCGCATGGCTGCGAAAGCTGACGATCGCGCGCCTGGAACACATGACGCCCGACGACATTCGTGTATCAGCAACGTGGGGCGCATGCGAGGCCGTGCGGGCAGGGATAACGTGTGTGGCCGATGCCAGTGATTCGGGGTTGCAAAGTATGCTGGCGTTAGAGGAGGTTGGTTTGCGCGGGGTTGTTTTTCAGGAGTCGTTTGGACCAGACGCTCGACTCGCGCAGGAAAACGTTGAAAAGCTCAAAGTTAACTTGGCTGAGTTGCGCGAGCACGAGAGTGAGCTCGTGCGCGCCGGAGTTTCACCGCATGCGCCGTACACCGTTTGCGCACCGCAGCTTGAAATGATTGCGGATCTGGCACTATCGGAAGGCTTGACCTTGATGATGCATGCGGCAGAGTCGGAAGCGGAAGATCTCTTGTTGCGTGAAGGTTGTGGCGCGTTTGCCGAAGGGTTTGTGCGGCGCTCGATCGAGTGGAAGGCGCCGCAGATGTCAACGATTCAGTACTTGAAGCAGGTTGGAGTTTTGGATACGCAACCGCTGCTCGCGCACTGCATACGCGTGGACAACAACGATATTGAGACGCTACGCGAAACGGGATCAGCGGTGGCGCATTGTCCGAAGTCGAATGCAAAGCTGGGTCACGGGCGTGCGCCGTTTGCGAAGTTTATCGATGCGGGAGTGCTGGTTGGTTTGGGTAGTGATTCCGTCGCGAGCAACAACACGTGCGACATTCTCGAGGAAGCGCGGTTTGCGACGTTGTTATCACGCGCCGCGGGCGCGCATATCAGTGCGGAAGATGCATTGCGAGCTGCGACGTTTGGTGGGGGACACCTGAGCGAAGGTGAACGGGCGGATCTGATCGCAGTGCGCTTGACCGGCGTCCATCAAACTCCTGGTTACGATCCCGTCGCGACACTGATCTTCGCCTCATCAGGCCGCGACGTGATCTTGACTGTGATTGCCGGTCGTGAAGTTTATCGCGACGGGCGCGTCACGACAGTTGATGAAGATCGTTTACGCGCCCGCGTGAAAGAAATAAACCGCAAATTTACGCAGATGAACGCAAATTGATCCGCGTTCATCTGCGGCTTAAACTGACGCTGCAATCGCTTCGTCGAAGATCTCGAGCGCGACGTCAACGTTCTCTTTCGTGAGTATCAATGGCGGTGACCAGCGAATCGTGCTCGACCCGGCACCGAGAATGATCAATCCACGCTCGAAACACGCGACCTCAATCCGATCCCGCAGCTCGGGCGTCTCAAACTCGACACCGATCATCAACCCCATGCCGCGCACGTCTACAATCAAATCGTGCTTCTCCTTCAACTTCTCAAGGCCGGCCTTCAGATAAGCACCAACCTCAGCCGAATTCTGGACTAGCCCTCCCTCCAGCAGCTCGATCGTCTTCAACGCCGCTGCGATGCAAACCGGATTGCCGCCAAACGTGGACGCATGTGCGCCGGGCTTCCAGTCCATCAGGTCTGCACGCGCAACGCACGCGCCGATCGGCAAACCGGATCCGATGCCCTTCGCGATACACACGATGTCAGGCTCGACATCGTAATACTCACACGCGAACATCTTCCCGGTACGACCCATTCCCGACTGTACTTCATCAACGACCAGCAGGATCCCGTGCTCATCACAAATGCGTCGCAGTCCCTTCAGGAAATCTTTCGGCGCGGGCACGTAACCACCTTCCCCCTGCACCGCTTCAACAACGATCGCAGCAACTTCCTCGGGCGGCGTGGTGGTCTTGAACAGTCGTTCCTCGATCCAGTTGAGCGCGCCCTGCGACGCACCGCCGTCACCGCAATCCGCGGCACTGAATGGATTCCGAAACTCATTCGGATACGGCACGTGAACAACGTCAAGTGCCTGGCGCTTGAAGCCCTTGCGCTGTGCCGCCTTCGACGACGTCAGCGAAAGCGAACCGAGTGTGCGCCCGTGAAAGCTGTTGAAGAATCCGATGAACTTCTCACGACCAGTCGCGTGCATCGCGAGTTTCAACGCGGTCTCGACGGCTTCGGTGCCGCTGTTGGCGAAGTGCGTCCGCGTCGGAGCTTTGATCGGGACGATCGCATCGAGTTTCTCGGCGAGTTGCGGCATGTGGCGGTAGTAATAATCCGTGCCGCACATGTGAATGAGTTGTTCCGCTTGCTGCTGGATTGCTTTGACGACCTCGGGGTGGCAATGACCGGTCGAACAGACCGCGACGCCCGCGTTGCAGTCGAGAAAAATATTGCCGTCGACGTCTTCAACCCAAACGCCGCTGGCACGTTCAGCGACGAGTTTGAAGGACGGTCGCGGGTATGACGGGTTCACAAATTTTGCGTCCGCTTCAATGATCTTCTTGCCGTTAGGACCCGGCAGCGCCGTCTTGATCTCCGGGCGCTTTGGTGTTGCGAGTACTGTGGTAGACATTTTCAACTCCCTTGTCAGAATGGCCAAAAGTTTAGGAATCAGTGCGCAAAAAGACAGGGAAAGACTAGTCGGCGAAGAGGTTCGCGCGAGATTCGAGCGGGCGATAATGTAAGGGCTGCGGGTTGAACATCGCACTCGAATTCTAGCAGAGGCCTTGAGGGGTTACAATTGGTTCACGCAAAGGCGCTAAGAAGCAGCTTGGATTGTTTGCGCGTTTCCGTCTGCCTTTGCGACTTTGCGTGAAATATCCTAAATTATTCCTTCAAAATCCCGCCTTCGGAGTAAATACATGAAGAAGAATCATCGCAGTCTGTTTGTGGTTTTGTTTGTCGCGGCTCTGCTCACGGCTGCCGCGGTCGCGCCGCTTCTGCACCACGCAGGCGCGCAGAGTCTGTCTGCCTCTGTGGGTCGCAGTGACGGACGCTCAGAGCCCAAAATCGTCTACCCCGTAACGAAGAAAGTCGACCAGTTTGACGACTACTTCGGGACGAAAGTGGCCGACCCTTATCGCTGGCTCGAAGACGAAACCTCGCCCGAAACGAAAGCCTGGGTTGACGAGCAGAACAAGGTGACCTTCGGCTACCTCGACAAGATCCCGTATCGCGAAAAACTCAAGGCGCGCCTGACGCAGCTCTTCAACTACCCGCGCATCTCGGCGCCATTTCATCGCGGTGACACTTACTTCTTCACCAAGAACGACGGGTTGCAGAACCAAAGCGTCTACTACATTCAAAAAGGCGTGAACGGCAAGCCCGAAGTTTTTCTCGATCCAAACAAATTCTCTACCGACGGCACCTCGGTGTTGAGCGCGTTCTCGCTTTCAAAAGACGGCAAGTACGTCGCATACGGCATCTCGACCGGCGGTTCCGACTGGGTGACACTCAGCGTGATGGAGATTGCCACGCGCAAGAAGCTCGACGATGAGGTCAAGTGGATGAAGGCCTCGGGCGTGTCGTGGCAGGGCGACGGCTTCTACTACAGTCGTTATCCCGAACCGGAGAAGGGCAGGGAGCTCACCACCAAGAACGAATTTCAAGCTGTCTACTTTCACAAAGTCGGCACACCACAGTCTGACGACACACTTGTTTATGACGACAAAGAGCATCCGCAACGTTTCCAGGGAGTCGACACTACCGAAGACGAACGCTTCGCGATCCTCGACATCTCCGAACGAGGCAAAGGCAAAAAGGGAAACGCACTCTTCGTAAAAGATCTATCGAAGAACGAAGACAAGTTCACGCCGATCGTCGCCGATATTACTGACGACAGCTTCAGTGTTATCGATAACGTCGGCGACAAACTCCTCGTTCGCACCAACAAGAACGCTCCGAATGGTCGCGTTGTCCTCGTCGATCCGAAGAATCCGGAGGAAAGCAACTGGAAAGCCGTTTTGCCAGAGAGAACTGAGCCGTTGCAGGGCGTTGGTACCGCAGGCGGCAAGCTCTTCGCTTCGTGGCGCAAAGACGTTGCGACGCGTGCATACGTCTTTAGCCTCGACGGCAAACTCGAAAACGAAGTCGTGTTGCCGGGCGTAGGAACCGCCGCCGGCTTTGGTGGTCTGAGTGACGACAAGTATGTGTTCTACAGTTTCACATCCTTCAACTTCCCGCCGACGATCTACAAGTACGACATCGCCAGCAGGAAATCGACTGTCTTTCGCACGGTAGATATTCCCGGATTCAAGCCGGACGCCTACGAAACGAAACAGGTTTTCTACAACAGCAAAGATGGCACGCGCGTGCCGATGTTCCTCGTATACAAAAAAGGACTGAAACTTGACGGCAACAATCCGACCCTGCTCTACGGCTACGGCGGTTTCAACGTCGTCACCGCGCCTACGTTCAGCTCGCTGCGCATGGCGCTGCTCGAACAGGGCGTGGTCTACGCTTCCGCGAACATGCGTGGCGGCGGTGAGTACGGCGAGAAGTGGCACGAGGCCGGCACGAAGCTGAAGAAGCAGAACGTCTTCGACGACTTCACCGCCGCGGCCGAGTGGCTGATCGCGAACAAGTACACGTCGCCGAACAAGCTCGCGATTCAGGGCGGTTCGAACGGTGGACTACTGGTCGGTGCGGTTGCGAATCAACATCCGGAACTGTTCCGCGCGGTGGTCGAGCAGGCAGGCGTCATGGACATGTTGCGCTTCCAGAAGTTCACGATTGGCTGGAACTGGATTGCTGACTATGGTTCAGCCGAGGCCAACGAGGCTGAGTTCAAAGCGCTCTACGCTTACTCGCCGTATCACAACGTCAGGCCGGGCGCGAAGTATCCGGCCACCTTGATCACGACCGCGGACCACGACGACCGCGTCGTGCCTGCGCACAACTACAAGTACGCGGCTGCGTTGCAGGCAGCGCAGGGTGGTCCAAATCCGATCTTGATTCGTGTGGATACGAACTCGGCCCACGGCGCCAGCAACACAACCAAGGCCATCGAGCAGACACGAGATATTTACGCATTCCTGTTTGAGAACCTTGGTGTCGAATATAAATAAGCCGCAGATTAACGCGGATACACGCAGATCTGAATTCAAACCAGATCTGCGTGTTTCTGCGTTTATCCGCGGTTAAATTTTCTGATTGGATGTGCTTCGGTGTTGAAGATCACCTTATCGAAGTCGAGCGTGTCTGGTGGGGAAAAGAGCAGGTAGAAATATTTGAAAGTTTCCGCGAAGAGATAGCTCGGCATCGAGTCGGCCTTTTCCTTCGTCACCACGCTCTTTAGCGCCGCATAGCCATCCTCCGTGCGACAGTACTTCACGAAGTCGCGCCAGAGCTTCTCGCCCATCAACAGATACTTCTCATCCTTCGTGTAGTGATACAAGTAATATGTCGACTCAACGATTTCCGGCCGCAGCGG
>DATDFT010000046.1:0-6199 GCA_036522475.1 Pyrinomonadaceae bacterium
GAGGTCGAATTAGGTGGTCCAACAAGTATCGACAGCACCGATCAAGCTGAAGCACTCGACGGCGACAGCACCGCAGTTGCGCTTTTGGAACAATAACGCGGCGTTCCGGTTATTCGTTGGCGGGGCTGGTTCCGGCAAGACTCGCACGGCAATTCTGGAGATCCTCCGTATGCCCGCGAACAGCATCGGGATTGTTTGCGCTCCAACCTACCGGATGCTGACTGATTCAACGCTCGCGGCTTTCCTCGACCTCACACGAACCGGAGGAGTCCTTCGCGCGTTCAATAAAAGCGACATGACGGCGGAGCTCGTCAACGGAGTCCGAGTGTTGTTTCGCAGTGCTGACGAACCGGATCGCCTGCGCGGAGTAAACATCGGTTGGTTTGTTTTGGACGAAGGCGCTCTTTGCACGCGCGAGACTTGGTTGATCCTCATCGCTCGATTACGCGAAGAACCAGGGCGCGCATGGGTCTGCACTACTCTGCGCGGATTCGATTGGGTTTACGAGACTTTTGTCAAGACAGACTCAACCGATTACGCCGTCATTCGTTCGTCGACGCGCGATAATCCTTTCTTACCTTCAAGCTTCGTTCAACGACTCGAAGCTCAATATACGCAACAGTGGCAGAGGCAAGAGATCGAAGGCGAGTTTTGCGAGCTCGAAGGAACTCTCTTCAAACGTCAGTGGTTTCAGATTGTGGACCATGCTCCTGACGAATCTCTTCGCTGGTTTCGTTACTGGGATTTAGCGGCATCGGTACGAACTCAAGCGGACTTTTCCGCTTCCGCGTGTCTCGCTCTCTCTAGCGAAGGCGATGTCTACGTGCGCGACATTATCAAACTAAAAGCAGAGTGGCCGGAGGTGCGGAAAACGATCATCGCGACGGCGCTCAGCGAAGTCCGCGTCGTCGTAGGGATCGAGTCCGCGATGCATGGTCTCGCGGCGGTTCAAGAGCTCCTTCGCGAACCGGACCTCCTCAACACTTCGCTGAGATCGATCCGCGTCGACAGAGACAAAGTCTCGCGAGCTCTCCCGATCGCGAGTCGCGCCGAACAAGGAAAAGTGAAACTCATTGGCGGAAATTGGATTGGAGACTTCCTCGACGAAGCGACGGCGTTTCCGAACGGTGCACACGACGATCAGATCGATGCCGTCAGCGGAGCGTTTCACATGATCGCGCGGAGGGGTTGGTCACTCGAAAGCTGGATTGCGGTTTGACATGACACTCGAAGAACTCACACAACAAGGAATCGAACTGGAGTTGGTGCCACCAGGCAACAGCTTGCGGATCGTTGCGTCTTCGCAGCCGGTCACGGATGAACAGAAGGCCGCAATCATCTCTTACCTTCCGGGCTTGCTTGCAGAACTTCGGCTGCGAGAGAGACAGCAATGTCCAGAAATCCAGACGAGAATATGACAAACATTTCCGTCCGTCGCTCAATGAAGCTTTGGAACGGAGTCTTTCGAAACGATTATCTCGCAGAAGTCGCGAGCGCAAACGAACTAACTCAGCAAGTCACCGCGCAAACTCTCTTGAGGCTCTATCGAAACAACGAGGTCCGCATGTCTTCGGTGACGGTTGAAAGTCTGACGAACTTCCTGCACAGCAAAGGCAAACAATCATGAGCACGAACGCTCCGGTCCGTTACTGCACAAAATGCCGAACTCAGATCAGTTCTGCGAGGGGCGCGCGCGGGAGTTTCTATTGTTCGGACGTTTGTCGTCAGACAGACCGTCGCGAACGGCGACAATGGAAGGCAGATCAAGTTTGCAGGCTCTGCGGCAGACCGAAAAACAGCAAGAGGACTTCCGCTAAGCGGTCGACCTCGAAAGTCGTTTCTGGAGGGTGTGCGCTAGGCGCACAACCGGATTCAGCGGCGAGCGTGGTCCGCAACCGCAACGAAAAGATCGGCTATTAATTTGTTTCAGCGTGGTTTCCCTCGACATCGTAGACGAGTTGCAGTAACTGCGCCTTCGCCATAACTCTCAAGTTCTTGAGTTCTTCCGCGTCTGTGCCCCATGATCTGCTATCTCCGATCATTTGGCCGCGATACTCAACCGAAAACCTTAGTTTATTAGTGCCGGTGATAATCAAAGTTCCGGTGTGAGTTTTACCGTCGATTTCTACACTTACGAGCTCGCGTCGTTCTTTCTCTTTGTTCGCCATAGGTTTCGCCTTGTGTTTGTTTGAGCTTTTTTGTCCTTCTCAGTTTCGAAAGTGATCACTTCGACATACGGCGCAAGGATCTCGCTCGGTATTGCATAAGACATTGGTTGAGGTATTCCGTTGGTGTGAACGCAGGACGTGATCATTCCTACGACCTCTCCAGTCTTAGGGAGAAAGACCGCGCCTCCGCTCATTCCTCCGGCGGCGGGAATGGCAATCTGTAAAAGACGAGTTTCGTCCAGTTTAGTGGCCGGAATAATTGCGCTCACAATACCGCTATAAAACGTCGGTTGAATCATCCCGCGATTCGACTGCAACCATAAAAACATTTCTTTACCGTGCGGATAGCCGCCGATGATCACAGGATCACCGACGCCTAACTTTGAGGAGTCGCCGAATTTGACATTCGGAGTTTCGTACGGCAATACATCGGTGTTTGGAACTGAAAGCAGCATCGCCAAGTCCACAGCCTTATTCGCTCCGCCGATTCTCGGATCGAAGTAGTAATTAACAACTAGCTCAACCCGATACGGCATCAGCACGATGTTTCCTTGCCGCATGAAGCGACTCAATATGTAGAAGTAGCCAGTCGGTTGAAGCTGCTTCAGTCCTTCTACGACATGCGCACATGTTATTAGCTTTCCTCGATCTGATTGGATTGCCGTGCCGACTATGTTCATAAGGTACTTTTCCATGTCCGGATGTTGGACCGGCATTGTCGGCATGTTCGGCGTCCAGGCTTTGGGCTCAAATGGCAAAAGCCCGACCGGCACCAGACTGCGACCTACCTTCGACGCCACTGTCTCTCTGCCGAGCGAGGCCCACGGAATCTTTTCCGCGATTTTGCGTTGCTTCTCGCTTGGCTGCGGCGGTTTTTGTGCCGACGGGGTCGACGGCGTCGGCGAGGGCGGCGGCTGACTAGCGCCGTGACATTTCTTGTACTTCTTGCCACTGCCACACGTACAGGGGTCGTTTCGTCCTGTCTTTTCCATTCAGTTGTGAATTCTCCCTAAGAGACGCGGCGACCGTTCGCGACTCCGCGCGCAACGAAAAGCCGCAGATAAAAAAGAAGCGGTTCGCATCGTTCGCGACCGACATCGAGACTCATAAAAGCGGTTCGAAGTTGTGCCGCGTTTTGTGCCGAACGTGTGAAAAGCGCATGGAATTACATAGAGAAGCGCTGAGTATCAGAGGTTCGTGAGTCGAGCACAAGTGCAACATTGTATAGCACTTAATGCGCTCAGTGGTAATTCAAGGGTACTATTTGGGACCGAGAGGTCGGAGGTTCGAATCCTCTCGCCCCGACCAGAAATCCCCAACAATACGAATGCTATTCTCACTGGAACCACTCGGTCTGGTCCGACGATCTAGTGCGGCTTTGTCGTTCAAGCACAACTCGGCCCGCTTCTGTTTTGATTCGGAGTGAACAGCAACCTAGCGCAAAAGTTTTCGTTTGTAACCAATCGATTTGACTTACGCGAGCATCTTCTTTGCGATCAGTGGATTTAGGATATATACCATCGAGATCGCTGCGTGCATATCAAATGCAGATGGGTAATAGATGACGCTGTTGTTCGCATTTCTAATTGGACTCTTCGCCGGGTTGCGCTCGGTTACGCATCCGCTCGGGCCTCGAATCCGATAAAAATGCAAAAAACCCTGTGGAAATGCGGGTTTTGTTGAAGACATTGCCGCTTGAGTGTGATATATGAGTTCACGTTAGCTTTTCAATACTAAGTTCTCCTTGGAGGTGTTACACCAGACTATGGCGACCAAAGCCGGCAAGAAGCGCATGACCCAATCGGAAGTGATCAATCATTTTGCCGAATCGTCCGGATTAAAAAGAGCTCAAGTGAAGGAGTTCTTCGAAGAAATGGCAACCCTAGCCGCCCGCGAAGTCAAATCAAATGGCGAGTTTGTACTCCCCGGATTTGGAAAGCTGGTTAAATCAGAGCGAAAGGCCCGCGAGGGTCGGAACCCTGCGACGGGTGAAACGATTCAGATTCCTGCGAAAACTACACTAAAGTTCCGAGTCGGCAAGGCGATGAAAGACACCGTATTGCCCAAAAAGTAGATTCTCGGCACATTATTCTTCAGCAAGAGACGCCGCTCCCAATTCCTTACGGTCTTGGGCGGCGTCTTCGTCATTTTAATTCGACCCGTAACCTGTTCGGCTAGAGCCACTTCGGTACACCGTGCACTAGGCCACAAAACTGCACGTTTTCTAGAATAAAAAAGTGGGAATTATGCACTTGACACACCTAAGGTTATTTGAGACAATGTCCTCACCATGAAAAAGAAGCACCCGACAAAGAAAGAAAAGGGCTCAATCCTAGAACCTCATTTCCTAGACGAAGACAAAGCCCGCGAGTATCTGGAAGCGATGCGCTGGCCCGAAGGCGCTGTCTGTCCGCACTGTGGCGTGATAGGAGAGGCTTATCGGATCGTCCGCAAGGAAAAGACTCCTGAACAAATCGAAGCCATGCGAGCGGCCAAAAAGCGTGTCCGCAAGACTCAAAAAGGTATCTGGAAATGTAAGCCATGCGGCAAACAGTTTACCGTGACCGTGAAAACTATTTTTGAGGACTCACACATCCCGCTCAATAAATGGCTGTTGGCCGTTCACCTGATGATGTCCTCTAAGAAGGGCATGAGCGCCCATCAGCTTATGCGGAACCTAGAGATTCGACAGTACAAGTCCGCTTGGTTTATGGCGCACCGAATTCGCTATGCGCTGACAGGCGAATTGCCTGAGAAGATGACGGGAGTTATTGAGTCTGATGAGTGCTTTATAGGTGGCAAACCGCGCAAGTCTAGGTCTTACGCACCTAAACCGGGCCAGCGAGCACAGGACCGACCGTACTATCACGACACCAAAGCGCCAGTGGTTTCAGTGGTGCAACGTGGTGGCCGCGTGGCTTCACGTCATATCGAAAAAGTGACAGCGGAGAATCTGACAGACGTTATCAATTCTGTGGCTGCGGCTGATGCTCACCTAATTACAGATACAGGTGTGTTGAGGAATAAGAACACAGGCGAGCGCAAGCATTCTCTTGTGAACCACTCAGCCGATGAATACGTCCGCTATGAGGAAGGTTTTTGTGTGACCACAAACACCGTGGAAGGTTACTTCGCTATCCTCAAACGTGGTATAAACGGCGTGTACCATCACGTAGGCCGAAATCATCTTCACCGCTATCTAGGCGAATTCGATTTCAGATATAACAACCGGAAGGTGACCGACGGTGAGCGCGCTCTCGAAGCGCTCAAAGGCTTCGATGGTAAGCGACTCACCTATCAAACGACTAATCGGAAAAACTAAGAAGGGCAATAAACCATGAATCAGAACGGCCCTTATGTATCGGTTGCCGCTATCTGTCAAAGCGTCCTTCACGAGAAGGATGAAAAGATTAGCTGCATTCGATTCATTGACACCTTAAATTTGTCAGTGCCTGCTGACGCTCCAGATCCGCTGCCGCCTATAAAATTCGGCGTAACTGCGTTCGTAGCTTTCAAGTCCGGAGAATTCGTAGGCACGAAGAACTGCACTCTTCGCCTTAAAAGTCCTTCGGGCAAAACAGGTCAGATCGAGGAGACGGCACCCAAGTCATATCCGATGCTATTCAAAGGTGGAGAGCAAGGACACAATCTTATTGTTAGCTTGGAAATTCCTGCAAGTGAAAGTGGGCTTTATTGGTTTGAGGTGATGCTTGATGATGAGATCTATACGCGTATGCCACTCAAGGTAAATATCACGCGAATGCCGCCACCGCAGCCTTCACAAATGCATTCTGATTCTCAGAATTCACCGCAGGGAGAGGTTTAGGTTCAGCAATTGAGAAGTCATTAGGGAGCACTATTTCGCCAGGATAAATAAAGCGAATCTCCAACTCCTGTACGTTTGAGACTAATTGAAGCAGTCTGGCTTTTAGAGAGTCTTCATTAAACTCTCGATCAAGAAACTCAAAGATTAGAAAATTCACATCCGCGACAAGTTGCTGAACCTCAGGTGCCTTGTGAGCAAGCCCATC
>DATDFT010000047.1:0-3326 GCA_036522475.1 Pyrinomonadaceae bacterium
TCAACTTCTGCGCGATCAGTTGCGTGATGTTTCCGGTGAATGGCGGCCGGCCGCCGAGCATGTGATACGCGATGGTCCCGAGCGCGTAGATGTCGGCGCGTGCATCGAGCTGTTCACCGGGTTGCATCTGTTCCGGCGCCATATACTCTGGTGTGCCGATGATTCCTCTTGATGCTGGACCACTCGCCGACGTGACGTCAGCGCGATTCGCATCGACGATCTTTGCGAGACCGAAGTCACCGACTTTCACAAAGCCGTCGTCACCGCCGGTCTTGCGCTTCTGCTGCATCAGAAAAATGTTCGCGGGCTTGAGGTCGCGATGAAGAATGCCGGCGTCGTGAGCTGCTTCGACTCCCGCGACTACCTGTTGCAGGATCGTCGCTGCGCGTTGCGGATTGACAGTACCTTCGCGACGCAGGAGGTGATAGAGAGTTTCGCCTTGCACGTACTCCATCACCAGAAAGAACACGCCTTCCGCGCTCTTGCCGAAATCGTTGACGTCGACGACGTTGGGGTGACGAATCGACGCAGCAGCGCGTGCTTCGCGTTCGAAGCGAGCGATAGCTTCGCCTTCCTGTAAGTCTTCGTCGTTGAGAATGTCGGGACGAACTGTTTTTACGGCGACTTGTCGCGTTTGCAAATTCTGGTCGCGGGCGAGATAAACCTGGCCCATGGCACCGCGCCCGAGACGTTTTTCGAGCAGGTATCGCGACGCGAGCAGCCGGGGACCGGGCAGGGTGTTCTTCGTGCCTGCCTGATCATCCGGACAGATCTCGACGCGGTCTTCGTAGCAGACTTCGCAACGTGGACACTCACGCATAGGGGAAGGATTCTAGCAGAAGGACTCGGCGGTCTCTGCGTTACAAATTAATATTTAACGCAGAGGGCGCGGAGATACGCAGAGATCGCCGAGAAAAAATTCTCACGCCGGCAGATCGGTGCAGCACGCGGCGCAGCGCGTTGCGGCCAGGGGAATCGCTGTCAGGCAACGAGGGCAGTCTTTCGTGTTCCGCGGCGGAGGCGGAGCCGCGCGCAGGCGGTTTATCGCTTTGACAATCAGGAACACGACGAATGCAATAATAAGAAAGTTGACGATGTCGTTGATCAGCGCGCCATAAGCAATGACGGGCAAACCTTTCGCTTTAGCATCTGCGATCGATATAGGACGTTGCCCGGAAAGATCGATGAACAGACTGGAAAAATCCACCTTACCGAGAGCCAGACCAATTGGTGGCATGATGACGCCCTCAACAAGCGACGTGACTATTTTTCCAAACGCTATACCTATGATTACTGCAACCGCCAGGTCGATCACGTTTCCACGAGCGATGAACTCTTTGAATTCCTTCCACATGGTTGTGTCCTCCTGTTTTTTCAGTGACAGTTCTTGGCTGCTTTAAATCCTGCCTTTTCTGCTTCCACCGCAGTCTTGAACATTACCTTGTTTCCCTCGTCGATCTCTTTAGCCGGCTCACATCCGGGTAGATAGTAAGTCCTGGAATGTTTGTCGGCGAGTATCTCCGGGTCTACGGTTTCGCTCGAGTTTTTAGCTTCCGTTGCCTCATCCTGCTCCTCTTTGGCCCGTCTTCGCTCGGCGATGAGATTATCCGCCGCCGTATCGATCATTCGAAAGCTTGGTCCACCCGCAACTGTCGTCGCGCTCAACTGAAAATCAACGCACCGCAGTTGTTGAGCTCTCGACCTGTACGACCAGTTCCCGTCAAGCTGCAACGATTGCGAGATCAGTTTTACAAAGTCGTCCACGGTGTGAGCCTTAAAGGTTTCGTCGAAGCCGATCCAGATTGACGTGAGTCGATCGTCGAGTATGTCGAGCGAGATGCTTCTCACTCCTTCAAGCTTGGATTTGTCGATCGATGGATCGAAATAAGGATTGATCGTTGTTTTAGTGACTCCGAAGTGATCGGGGTGTCCGAATTCGGTTTGTGGAACCCTGGCTTTGATCTGATCCTTCGTCATCCCGAGATGAAATCCGAGTAACTCGGGCGCCGCCGGAAGGTCGCTGATTTTCTTCGTACACTGAGCCGAAGCAGATTGGGCCAGCAGGAGGAGAAAGAGTGGGAACAAAATGCGTCGTAGCATGCGTGAGAGTATACCTAACTCTGCACCAGCGACCGAATGATTCCCTCGAGTGTGCCCGGCTCGAACGGAGTAGAAACGTATTCGTCACATCCGGCAGCGAGTGCCTGGTCGCGAAACTGATCGGCGCCGTAGGCTGACACGGCGACGATTGGTACCGAATGTAGAGACTTCAGACTACGGATCCGGCGCGTCGCTGACAGCCCATCGAGCTGCGGCATCTGCATATCCATGATGATCAGGTCGGGAGACTCTGTCTCTGCGCGGTCGACCGCCTGTAATCCATTCTCCGCTTCGATCACACGAAACCCGCGGCGCTCGAACCACGTGCGCAGGAGCAACCGCGTATCGTCAAAATCATCAACTACCAGCACCGTCCGAGGAGTATTGGTCGGCGAGCTCATATGAATCCTGAGATTTTGCCGGGGATCTTTGGGGGTGACCTAAGCCTAGCAAAAAACCGTGATTTGGGAAACGTCTTCTCGCGGCCCTCTGCGCTCTCTTCGTCGGTGAGCGGCTTAGGCGATCGAGACACGACTTGCACGATTGTGGGCGGTATCGTTGCGTCGTACACGGGTGTCGAGGGAATCCCGCAGGAATGGTTAGAGTCGAGAGAACGTTTACCTGCCTGGCCCTTCGTTGAGCGGTAATGGCTCAGGCAGTTGCGGCCATGGTGCGAACGAGTGCAGGTTTAATCAGAGCTTCGACTTCCTCAACGATCTGCCTGGCTATGGTCATACTTCGCAAGATCTGCTCATACGGTTGCGATTTCTTCGGCTGTTCGACCCAATGAATGTCAAAGCCTTGGAGCGCATTTACTGCGTTAACCGTTGCGCCCGAGGTTCGCGTAGCGCACACGATCACGTCACACCTGGCGTTAACGAACAGATCAAGACTGTCGTTGATTAGCCTACTCTCGATGCCGATCTTCCGCCCGTTGATCGTCAACACGACTCGTGTATCTACTTTTGTTGTGTGGTTGTGTTCAGTCGAAGCTTCGGGGTGATTCTCGGTGAGCATCTCGACAACAGTTCTTATCGTCTGGCTTTTCCCCATGTTTGAGGTGCCTCTCAAGGCGAATACGTTTTTCAAACTAACCTCCTTTTGTGGCGGATGACTTTGCATGGGGGAAGTGCGCCAGTGATTTTGATTACCCGCGGCAGGGGTCGAACCTGCGACCTTTCGCTCCGGAGGCGAACGCTCTAATCCACTGAGCTACGCGGGCCTAA
>DATDFT010000048.1:0-11075 GCA_036522475.1 Pyrinomonadaceae bacterium
ATGATGTTTCGCGTAAACTCGATCCTCGGCCAGCCAATCGTGAGCGCGATTGAGTTTGTAATTGATCCGAAGATCGCAAAAGCGCGTCCTGAGTTGCCGAAGTCCGCGGACGAGCCACTCGACAACGAAGTGCCGTTTTTAGAAAACTCTTGCGCAGTTCACGACAAAGAACTGCGCAAGAGTTTTCTAAAAACGGCGATAGCTTCATTGAAACGAAAGGCATCCAAGAGCTAAGCAATGCCAATAACTCAGGCTGACATCGAGAAGGTCGCAAACCTGGCCCACCTCGAACTGGCCGAAGAAGAGCTGAAAACGTTTGGCCCACAGCTCACCGAGATCGTGAGCTACGTCGAGCAGCTCAATGAGATCGATACTACAAACGTCGAGCCCGCAATCGGTGGCCTGACACCAGAAGGCGAAAGGACCGACTCGTCGCGTGCCGACGAAATCAACGGCTCACTCGGGCAGAAGACGGCACTCGCCGAAGCGCCCGATCCAGCCGCAGGCCACTTCCGCGTACCGAAGGTTTTATAGACATGTTCTGAAGTCCTCCCGCTAAAAGTATGTCGCGTCAATCAGTCGAGTTTTCAATCACCGCAGCCGAGAAGCTGAATGAAACCCTCAATGCGTTCCTCCAGATCGATCGTGAGGGGGCGGTGCAACGCGCTGCCGAGCTGGAGAAGAGCGGTCATGTTGGACCACTGTCCGGTGTTCCCGTCGCCGTCAAGGACAACATCTGCGTTAAGGGATTACAGGCGTCGTGTGGCTCGAAGATTCTTGGCGATTACCACCCGCCGTACAACGCGACTGTGATCGAACGTCTGACAAAAGCCGGCGCAGTCGTCATCGGCAAAACAAACTGCGATGAATTCGCGATGGGTTCGTCAAACGAAAACTCAGCGTTTGGACCAGTGAGAAATCCGTGGGACACCACCCGCGTCTCCGGCGGTTCATCGGGTGGTTCTGCGGCTGCGGTGGCGGCGGGTATTGTTCCAGTGGCACTCGGCTCCGACACCGGCGGCTCAGTACGCCAACCAGCGTCGTTATGCGGTGTGATCGGCTTGAAACCGACTTACGGTCGCAACTCGCGTTACGGTCTCGTCGCGTTCGCGTCGTCGTTGGACCAGGTTGGCGTCTTTGCGCGTGAGGTTGAGGACGTCGCGCGCGTTCTCAGTGTGATCGCGGGACGCGATCCACAAGACTCAACCACCGCGGACGTTCCGGTGCCTGATTACACGGCGGAACTCAACGGCGATCTCAAAGGCGCCCGACTGGGTTTTCCACGAACGTTGTTCGGCAAAGGTCTCGACAACGAAGTTAAGCAGTCAGTCGAGAGCGTTATCGATGTCTATCGTGATTTAGGTGTCGAGATTGTCGACGTCGAACTTCCAAACGCGGGCTATGCGATCGCGGTTTACTACATCATCGCGACCGCCGAAGCGTCTTCGAACCTCGCTCGCTTCGATGGTGTGCGTTACGGATTTCGCGCGGAAGAAGCGCGGGAGTTGCGGCAGATGTATCGCAAGACTCGCGAAGAGGGCTTCGGGCCGGAAGTCAAACGTCGCATCATGCTCGGCACGTACGTACTGTCTGCAGGTTATTACGACGCTTACTATCGCAAAGCGCAACAAGTGCGCACGTTGATCAAGAACGACTTTCTCGCGGCGTTCAAGAGTTGCGACGCTATCATCACGCCTACCTCGCCGACACCTGCGTTTGCGATCGGCGAGAAGACGGACGATCCGCTCGCGATGTACTTGAACGACATCTACACCGTCACCGCAAACCTCGCCGGCGTTCCCGGCATCAGCGTGCCGTGCGGATTATCTTCCGAGCGCTTGCCGATTGGTTTCCAGTTGATTGGTCCATACTGGTCCGAGTCGATGCTGTTGAAACTGAGTCACGGCTATGAGCAGGTGCGGCCCTTCACTGAACGACCGCCAATCAGCGCCTCATAATTTAGCCGCAGGTTTACGCCGATTTTACGCTGATCTGCGTTTTATCTGCGTTCGATCTGCGGTCTGCTTTGTCAGGAATCAAGTCGCCGGTGAAGAGTTCGAGCACGCCTTTGGCGGTGCCCACCACGGGAGTGACGTCGAGGCCGACGTGAACAGCGCCCGGAAGCAGACCTTTCTTCTTGATCTCGTAACCCGCCAGTCCAACGGCAAAGATCGACCCAACGATAGGAATGGGTTTGATGATACGTTTGGCGACTCCCCAGCCACCGGCCCTAAGAATTCTTCGTTTGAGTGTGGACATCATCGAGCCTCCAAACGTGATAGCATGCTTTTGATGCGCCAAAAGCTCTTTTTGATAGTACCTGTACTCATCGCTATCGTACTACTGCTTTCCTGCCGTCCAGGTTCCAACAACAAGAACCGTCTCCTGATCTACACGCCGCACGGTCAGGATCTCCTGAAAGACTTCGTCGCACGCTACAAGCAACAGCATCCGGAAGTCGACGTGCAATTTCTCGACATGGGTTCGCGACAGATTCTCGAACGCATGCGCGTCGAGAAAAATCGCCCGCAAGCGGATCTCTGGTGGGGCGCTTCGCACACAACTTTCCAGGATGCGGCTGAAGAAAATCTGTTACTCGAGTTTCGGCCGACGTGGGCCGACAAGGTTCCCGAGACTGCACGCGATCCAAAAGATCTCTGGTACGGCACATATCAAACGCCGCAAGTGATCGCGTACAACAGCGAAGCTGTCACCGCGCAGGATGCGCCGCACGATTGGGACGACGTGCTCGATCCGAAGTGGCGCGACAAGGTGTTGATTCGAGATCCGAATCCGTCAGACACGATGCGCGCAATCTTCGGCGCGATGATCTTGCGGTTTTATAAAGACACAGGTTCGCCTGAAAAAGGTTACGAGTGGCTGCGCAAGCTCGATGCGAACGTTCACGAATACACGGCTGACGGCACGTTGCTGATGCAGAAGCTCGCGCGACGCGAGGGATTGATCACGTTGTGGGACATGCCCGACGTTCGTCTTTCGAAGGAACAGAAAAACTTTCCGGTCGGATACACGGTGCCGAGCAGCGGGACGCCCGTAGTCATCGACGGAATCGCGATTATTCGCGGTGGTCCAAACGTCGAAGAGGCGAAACGTTTTTATGAGTTTGTGACTACGCCGGAGAGTTTGACCTACGCGGCGGAGAAGTATTATCGCATTCCGGTGCGCACGGATCTGGACCCCGCGAAGTTGCCGGCCTGGATGAACGAGCCCTTCACGCGCCTGCCTTTGGATTGGGGCGCCTTGCGCAAGCACGGGAATGATTGGTTAAGATACTGGGACACAGAAATTCGCGACCGAAATAGATAGACAGGATTTACAAGATTCCATGATGTACAAGATAATCCTGTTAATCTTGTGAATCCTGTTAATCCTGTAAAATGGCCTTTCTCTCGCTAAAAAACCTTTCCCGCACTTTCGGCTCGACGCGCGCCGTCGCCGGCGTCTCGCTCGACGTCGTACAGGGTGAGTTCTTCGGATTGCTTGGTCCATCCGGATGCGGCAAGACAACGACCTTGCGCATGATCGCGGGTCTCGAGAAACCCGACTCCGGTTCGATCGAATTCCAGGGCACTGACATCACCAACCTTCCGCCCGAACGGCGTGGCTTCGGCATGGTCTTTCAGAACTACGCTCTTTTCCCGCATCTCAACGTCTTCGAGAACGTCGCCTTCGGTCTCCGCGCACGTCACAAGACCAAAGCGGAAATGGACGAACGCGTCACCAGCGCGCTCCAGATGGTCCAATTGCCCGGTTACGGTAAACGCGCCGTCGACGAGCTCTCCGGCGGGCAGCAACAAAGAGTCGCCATCGCCCGCGCGATCGCAATCGAGCCGGCATTGTTGTTGTTTGACGAGCCACTCTCGAATCTTGACGTTTCGCTGCGCGAACAAACGCGTAGCGAATTGCGCGAGCTTGTAACGCGTCTCGGCTTGACGGCTGTTTACGTCACGCACGATCAGGAAGAAGCATTCGCGCTCTGCGATCGCATCAGCGTTATGGTCGGCGGGAAGCTGATGCAAACGGGCCGCCCACGCGAACTCTACGAGCAACCAACGGAAATTTCAGTCGCGAGTTTTCTCGGTCGAAACAACCTGATCAAGGCGATGCGTTTGAGTTCGAACAAGACGAGTGAGGGCGAGTTTAAGACGTTGGAAGGCGAACACATGCTGCGCCTGCCGGTCAAACACGACGATCTCGCGCCGCTGAATAAACCCGTCTATCTCGCCATTCGACCCGAGCACGTGCAACTCAGCACGAACAGCAACGGTGCGACGAACACTCTGCACGCAACCATTCGCGAGATCGTTTTCTTCGGCGCCACTTCAACCGTGCACCTGGATGCAAACGGCTTGTTGCTCGAATCACTCGTGCTCGGCACCAACGGCCTGAAAGTGAACCAACCCTGCAACGTCGTCCTTTCCCCAGAGCATTTAACCCTACTTAAAAATTGAAACGCGGATTGATCCTCTTTGCTGTTGTCAGTGTGGTTCTGGTTTATGGCGTTATCTATCCCAACCTATCGGTAGTTATCAGCTCGTTTCAACGCGACGGGAGTTGGACCCTTGCAAACTACAGCGACATCTTGTCGCAACGAGTAGTAATCAAATCAATTGTCAGCAGCCTCGGACTCGCCACCGGCACGGTCGTGTTGTGTGCGATTGTCGGCGTGCCGCTCGCATTTCTTTTTGAACGTTTCACCTTCCCTGGCAGGCGACTCTTCGCCGCATTCGCTGCGCTGCCACTCGTGCTGCCGCCACTCGTCGGCACCGTGGCGTTTATTTTCCTTTGCGGTGAATCGGGAATCCTGGCCCACGGTATTCAGAATCTGTTAGGACTTCAGAATCCGCCATGGCGTTTGCGCGGCTGGCCCGCGCTGCTGCTCTTTCACACTTACACGATGTACCCGTTTTTTTACGTGCTCACGGGAGCAGGACTGCGGCGTATCGATGCGAGTCTCGCTGAAGCAGCACGAAGCCTGGGCGCTTCATCGTTTACGGTCGTGAGACGCGTGTTGCTGCCACAACTCACGCCTTCGCTGCTCGCAGCGGCACTGCTCACGTTCATGACTTCGATGGCGTCGTTCAGCGCACCGCTGTTGTTCGGCGGCGGCGTGCGCATGTTGACACTCGAGATCTTCAGCGCGCGACAACGCGGTGACTTCGCGATGGCGATCACTGAAACGGTCGTGCTCGCCGTTATCTCACTCGCGGCGCTGATCGTTTTTCAACGTTACGAAGGGACGCGAAGGTTTGCAGCGGCGGCGATGAAGGGTGCGCCACGTCGTCGCGCAAGCATCGGGAGCGGCGCCGCGCGTGTGCTCGCGACGAGCCTTGCCGTGTTCTTCGCGATTGTCCTGGTTCTGCCGGTTGCGACGTTGTTCCTCGTGAGTTTTGCACAGGAAGGATCGTGGACCACACAGACATTACCCGGCACTTACACTTTCGCGAACTACAAGCGACTGTTTAGCGACGCACACTCATCGGAAGTTTTCTTCAACAGCTTCACGATGTCGGCGATTGCGGCGGTTGCGGCACTCATGTGGAGTTTTTGCATTGTCACGCTGTTACGGCGAGGCGGACGCACGTCGTCGCGATTTTTCGGTGAGGGGTGGCGGCGATTGTTGTCGTTGCTGGTACTGGTTCCGTGGGCGTTACCGGGAACAGTTGTGGCAGTTTCGGTGGCGGAGGCGTACGGACGGCCGAGCGCGTTGCTGGGTTCTTTCGTTCTGGTGGGGACGTTCTGGATCTTGCCGGTGATTTATTTTCTGAGATTCATGCCGCTGGTCGTACGGGCGTTGCAGGCGAGCATGGAGCAGGTGGATCCGACACTTGAAGAGGCAGCGGGCTCGCTGGGAGCGCGCGCGTGGCAGAGATTTCTGCATGTGACTTTGCCGCTGGTCTGGCCGGGCGCAGTCGCGGGAGGGCTGCTGGCATTTGTGATCGCGTTAGGCGAATATGTTGCTTCCGTGCTCGTGTTTGTACCCGCGAATCGACCAATTTCGATTGCGATCGCATCTGAGTTACGGGACTTCAATCTCGGAGCGGCGGCGGCGTACGGGGTTGTGTTGATCGTGATTATCTCGATCAGCATGATGGTAGCCGGAAGGCTCGAGAGATTGAGATAAAAAGGCAGTTTCACGCAAAGGCGCAAAGAAAGACGCAGAGGCACAAAGAAAAAACCTGCGCCTTTGCGTAAACTTTGCGTTTTTGCGTGAAACAGACGGAAACGATTGATGAAACTTCAAAGATATTTACGAACTTATCTCACTTTACTGCTGTGTTTTCTTCTCCTCTACCAGCAGCCACATGCGCAAACAGATCCGAGCGACAAGCTCGACAAAGCGACGATTCATCAGGCGCTGTTAGATCTCACGAACCCATGGACCGTGATGTGTGTCGCCGCGCACCCGGACGATGAAGACGGCAGCACGCTCACGATTCTCCGCCGCAAGTACGGAGTGCATACCGTCTCGCTCTTCTCGACTTTCGGTGAGGGCGGTCAGAACGCTGTCGGTCCCGAACTGTACGAACAGCTCGGCGTCATTCGCGCGCGAGAAACCATGGCTGCCGCGGAAGTCCAAGGCTCCGAGCCGCACTTTCTCGGCTTCCGCGATTTTGGTTTTTCAAAGTCCGCCGAAGAGACGTTTCGTGCGTGGGGTGAGAAAGAGCTCCTGCGCCGCATGGTGCTTCAGATTCGCTTGCTGCGTCCCGACGTGATCATCACCAATCACGACACGACCAGCGGTCACGGTCATCACCAGGCAACCGGCCGCACCGTCTTACAAGCATTCGACGCTGCCGCAGATCCGAAGCAGTTTCCCGAACAACTGTCGCAGACCAGCGTCTGGCAAGTGCAAAGACTGTTTGTGCGCGCGCGCGGACAAGCAGAAGCATCGACTCCGAGTGTCACACTGGATCCGAACGAGACCGATCCAGTGCGAGGCACGACCTACGCGCAGCAAGCACTCGATGGACTGCACAAACACGCGACGCAGGGACCGTGGCCCAAGACCGTTCCCGCCGGCGGCGCTCGCCCGATTCGCTACGCTCTCGTGAAACAGGCCGCGTCAGCCGCTCCGTTGCCCCCGAACGCAAAAACCCCGCTCGATGGTTTGAGTTTACCGGCCCCCGAAGCCGAGAAACTGACGCCGCCCACGATCGAAAACAAACCGTTAACTGAGTTTCTCGATCGCCGTCTCGAATTGCTGGTGTCGTTGTTGAGTGCGCGCCGCCGTGGCGTGTTCACCGCGCCGAAAGAACTCGTTGACACCGATTCACAGCGTTTCAAGCTGATGTCCTCGCGGCTTGATAAAGCCATCGCCGCGGTCAGCGGCGCTTCAGTCGGGCTGGTTTCCGACAGCGATGCACTCGTCCCCGGCGAGGACGCCGGACTCAATGCAGTGGTCGCGAATGCCGGTATGGCTGAGATTCAGATCAAGCAAGTGAAGTTTCGCGGTCTCGGCACGGAGACGAAACTCAATACCGCCGACAAGATCCTGCCGGGAACCGAAGCTACCGCCGAAGTGAAAGTCGTCACTCCGAAGACACTCGCTTTGACGGTGCCTTCGTCCGAACATCTTTACGATGGGCGACTGTTTGGAGAACCACTGGTGGTCGAAGCTGAGTTGATGATCGAAGGTGTTTCCTTTTTCGTTACGAACGAAACCGAACGCGAGGTCGCGCCTGAGATTGAGATAGTCGACCTCGATCCCTCGCCTTACGTGATTACACCCGCAACTTCACAAAAGCCGCTCGAGTTCAGAGTCAAACTGAAAAATCATCTCGCAACGGATTTCCACGGTCTCTTGCGAGTCATCGGGCAGAGCCTCGAAACAGGGCGCGAGATCAACATTCCGGGCAACGCGTCAGACACGCAGAATCTGGTGGTGCGAAGTCCCCTCGTGTTAGGTGCGCCGAACCAGGATTTGCATGTTGATATCACAGTCGATCTGCCGAATCCGAAAGAACCGATTGCGAAGCGCAGTGTGCCGCTGGTCTATGCGGAAGCGCTCGTCGTGAGCGGCAGGAAAGTCGGTTACATACCGAGCACCGATCAAACGTTGGAGCGAGCCTTGGCGGCGTTGGGTGTCGATGCAACGAAGTTGACTGTCGACGACATTGCCAAAACGAACCTCTCGAGCTATCAGACGATTATCATCGACAATCGCGGCTACCAGGCGCATCCGGAGTTGATTCAGCTCAACAATCGACTGCTGAAGTTTGTCGAAGATGGCGGCACGCTGCTGGTTTTCTATCATCGCACCGGTGAGTGGAATCCTGATGAAAAGAGTGGCCGGCCACAACTCGCGCCGTATCCGATCATTCTTGGTGACGAACGCGTGACGCAAGAAGATGCGCCGGTGCTCTTCTTGCAGCCGAAACATCCGCTGCTGAACTTTCCGAACCGGATCACCCAGAAGGATTTCGCGAACTGGGTGCAGGAACGCGGGCTCTATTTTCCGAAGGAGTGGGACCAGCACTACACCGCCATCTTGTCTACTCACGACACTGGTGAGGCGCCGTTAAAAGGCGGACTGCTGGTCGCACCGTACGGCCGGGGGAATTACATCTACACCAGCTACGTTTGGTATCGACAACTGCGCGCGGGACTGCCGGGTGGGTACAGGATCTTTGCGAACTTGATCAGTTACGGGAGACGTAAGGGAAATTAGCCGCGGACAACGCGGATTCTAGGCGGGAGAGTCGAGCATCCCCTCAGGCTCGAGCTGTTCTTCACCTTCGAGTTTTACGCGGGCGCGTTCGAGAAATGTTTTGATCATTTCGCGGACGCGTTTTTGCATTTCGGCACTGATGGCGCTCTCGCCGACGAGCATCGCAAAGCGATGCAGGTCCCGGGCGTGCTGTCGGCGCAACTCAACGTGCTGGACGATCTTGATCAGAACGTTATGGCCACGCTCTTCGAAAGCCGCCGCGTAGCGCAGGTAGTTTTTCATCTCGGAGCGCGCCGGTGACCACTCGAGACGCTCCGCGGAGTCTTCAGTTTTCTCTACCGTGAAAGTGGCATGGACCGCGCCGATGACAGGCACTTCCGCCCGAACCACCCAACGCATGATGCCGCCGGCCTCTTTGCGAATACCTTCGATACCGGGCATGAGATCCGCGAAATTGCGAAGCTCGCCGAAAAACTCACGGGCCTTTTCGAGTGTGGTCCGTAGTTCCAATTGATCCGCGTAAGAGGCCTTGATTCGAAACATTTGCTCTCCGTTAACCGTTTCTCCGACAACGTTGATGCGAGCGGGTCGCAAATTGGTTTCCCGCGTCGCCTCTGCTAAGTTACACGATGAACATATGAGAGGTAAAGACTCTTGTCCGCGCTGCGATAAACGCGGTCTGAAAAGCTGGGCCGAACTGAACGACGAAGAGCGTGAGGTGGTGAAGCGCCTGCCGTTATCGAAGGACTATCCGCTCGAGGAACGCCAGACCAAACATCGCTGGTGTACTCGCTGCTGGTACGAAGAAACGTCCGCGTCATCCGCGGCTTAATTGAGGATGCGATTGTAGGCCTCGCGAATGGCGCGCATCTGTTCGGTCACTATTTCGTGCATCTCGGCTACCGATTCAAAACCGGCTCGCGTGGCCACGTCCTTTGCTGCGACGTGATTCGGATCCGGCAAGCGCGTCGAGCGGTGCGTGACCAGCCGCAGGTTGTGATCGATCGAACGCAGCAGGCTGTAGCCGTTACACAGTGCTGAAAAATCTTCCTGACTCAACGAGCCTTCTTCGCGCAAGCGTTCGAGGGTGAACGCAGTCGAGCGATCTTCACCTTCATCCGGCACGTCATCACGCAACTGCAAATAACGCGAAGCGAAGTAAACGTCCAGCATTCCACCTGGGCCATACTTGATGTCGGTTGCGCGTTTACGGCCGCGCGCGCCCTTCTCTTTTTCGAGCCGCTCACGGACGTGTCGCGTCACGGTCTTTAACTCTCCCGCATCGAATTTCGCGGCGTTTGCGTGAATTCGATGTCGAGCGTGCATCTCGATCATCTTGCCCATCTCGTGATCGCCGCCGACGCAGCGCAATTTCGAATACGCCAGCCACTCCCAGGGCGCGCTCTCGTCTCTCAGGTAATCGAGAAATCCTTCCGAACTCGTGACCAGCGGCCCATTCTTTCCATGCGGCCGCAAACGCATGTCGACGCGGTAGAGATAACCTTCCCGCGTGATGCTCGAAAGCGCCCCGATCATGAATTCAACCAGCCGCGCATAAGTTTCGTCCTGTGTGAGCGTCTTGATTGGCGAGGGCACGAGCGAATCGTAAGTGATCAGGATGTCGAGGTCCGAGCCGTAATCAACGCCGCTCGTGCTGAGTCTTCCGAGCCCGTAAAACGCGATTCTTGGACCACCGCTGAACGATCCGTAGCGACGCGCCATTTCCCTGCGCGCGATGAGATACGCGACGTTCATGCTCGCGGTCGCCAGTTCGGTCTGCAAACTGTTCGTCTCGAAAATCGAGAGCTCGTTTTCCACGTCGAGCGCGGCGATCTCGACGATAAGTTCCGCCCACTGCAAACGGAAGGCGGCGAGCTCCGCCGGGAAACTTCGCTCCGCATCGATCGCGGCGCGCAGGATCGCGCGATAGTCGCGACGCAAGGCTGTCGTCGCGGAGGTATCGAGTGAAGCGATCAGTGCAGGGTTCGCCGCAATCTTTTCCGCGAATGGATCAGATGCGCCGCAGAGTTGCATCAACGTCTCTAGATTCGTTTCGGTAATCGAAACGTGCTGGTCTGTTTTCGCGAGCGAGGCTGTGATGCGAAAAACCTGTAACATTGCGCGGTGCGAGTTCAGCGATTTGTGCGCCAGCGAGATTATGCGGTTGGCGAGTTGTTTGATCTTGCCGGACGATTTCGAACCCATGTGATCGGCCAGAATGCGCGCACAATCCATCGCGACAACCATTTCGGTTGACACATCACCGGTGACTTGCGTGTTCTCATCGATAGCGATCTCCTGCTCGATCTCCGCGAACAGGCGATCGTAAGTGTGGCGCACATGCGCCGTGTGAGTTTTCAGGGCAACGACGAAATCGTTTTTA
>DATDFT010000049.1:0-10015 GCA_036522475.1 Pyrinomonadaceae bacterium
TCCGCTTCCCGAGCCACTGCTCGAGTTTTGGGACGGCAGTGTCGAGATGTTCGCCAAACCGCCACGACCGAGGTTCGCGATACCCAGCGAGAGCTGCGCGCCGAGATCGCGACTGAAGTTACGCTGCGCGATCACGATGCGTGTTTCGATTTCAACTTGCGGTTCGGGCTGGTCCAGGATAGCAACCAGTTGCCGAATCGCGTCGATGTTTTCTTTAACGTCGGTGATGATCAGCGTGTTGCTGCGACCGTCAACTTCGATCGAACCTCGTCGCGAGAGTCTGCGCGAGATGATCGGCAACAAACCCTGATCGCCGCCGCCACCAGTCGCATCGCCGCCGGCGCCGCCGCTAAAACTGAGGTTCGTCGAACCACCGGAGAAGGCGCCGGTCGATCCGGCTGCCTGGGCCAACGTACCCGAAGCACGCGCATAGTTGAGCCTGATGAACTCGGTAACGAGCGGTGACGCATCCAGACGCGAGTCGTTGATCACCTTCTGAGTTTCTGCTTCCTTGGCCAGAACGTCGGTTGTCGCTACGCGCAGGATGTTGCCGTTGACCTCGATACCGAGACGGTTGGCTTTCAACACTGCATCGAGCGCGACGTTCCAGGGCACGTCCTGAACGTTCACCGTTACGGGAACGGCTGTGACGGAAGCGTCGATGACGAAGTTCACGCCGTACTGTTCGGTGATGTAGTTGAGGATGTCGCGGATGTCAGCATTGACAACGTTCAGATTGATCGGTTCACCGATGAATCCTGGTTGTCCATACTGGCGACCCTGCTCCGCCGGCTTGTCATTCGCGCGCGACATGCCGACGGGCGGCGTCGGCGCCGGCGCTGCTGACGAAGTTTGCTGTTGGGCCAAAACACCTGTGGCCGCAAGGCACACAAGCGACAGGACGAGCGTGGTCCTGCTAATGGCTGATCTGGCTCGTAACTGAGAAGACATCGTTCCCTCCTTAGGGAAATTTCCGAAACTTGCCGCCACGCACTACGCTCGATTGCCGGGGCAACTAAAGCGCGCGCCGCACTAACACGGCTCGTTTCTGGTTTTTGTCAAAAGGGCGCCGGTGTTCTCGCAGTTTGAAAACACCAGCGCGGGTCAACGGTCTGGCTCTGTGGACCAAACCAGAAATGGTTAAGGGTTGGCAGTCGCGACGGACTGATTGGTGGGCACGGGCATCGAGTTCACCTGCGTTTGTTGTCGCAGTGGTTTGTACTCGACTGATCGTTCGCGATGGCCGTCAGTAAAAACCGTCTCGCGCCGGAACACCAGACGGTTGTCTTCAATTGCCACTAGCTGGCCGTCAAAGAAGGGCTCGCCAGGATAGATGACATACGAAAGTTTGATGGGTGTTGCCTCGACGATGGCTGCGTAACCTCTTGGCGAACGCGAGATGCCAATCACCTGAATTTCATTCAGCAACAAAGCGGTGGTGGGCTTCGGCGCCGCCATGCGCGCGTTCATCGCCGCAGCCTTCTGCGCCTTGTACTGCGAAATGCGCTCCTGAATCGTGGGCACAGGCGATTGACCGGCGATCTTCTTCACGTTCGGCGGTGGTGGCTCGTACTTCCGAAACGGATCTCGACCGCCGGCAGCAGTTTTCTTGCTTGCTATCGATTTGTCGGCCGGTTTCTCGGGCTGTGTTTGCTGGGCCACAACGCCGATCGCAAAACCACTCGCAACCAACAGTGCGGCGCCAAACAGCAAACTCGTAAACCGGATTCTCGATGTCTCTTTGACTTGCATCATCATCTTCGCTTTCTTGAGTGAGTTCATCGCTCGCCGAAACTACTTTGCGGGTTGCGTGGCTGGGGCAGCGGGAGCCGGCACTGTTCCGCCAGCCGCCGGCTTGGCGTTTGGAGCGGGCGCCGGACTCTGCAAGCGTTCAGAAGAAACGTAATACGCAGTCAGATCGAAACGGGCGTTGACGGTCTTGGTGAGAGACTGCTGCTCTAACTGTCTTAGTTCAAAATTGGTGATCGAAACGATGCGTTGATAGTGGGCCAACTGTTCGAAGAAAGCTCGCAGTCCGGTGAAGCCGCTGGTTACGTTTACTTCGATCTTCTTGCCGCTGTAGTTGTCCTGTTGCAGATCTTCCTTCGGATTGAAACGGGTCAATACGAGGCCGTTGGTGCGGGCGCGATCCTG
Source organism: Pyrinomonadaceae bacterium (assembly GCA_036522475.1). Lineage (GTDB taxonomy): Bacteria > Acidobacteriota > Blastocatellia > Pyrinomonadales > Pyrinomonadaceae > PSRF01. The sequence continues at coordinate 2,155 of DATDFT010000049.1, forward strand.
AATTCCCTGGAGGACCATCGTCAGCTCGCGTTGTTCGGGCAACAGCGCCTTCAGTTCTGCAAACTCTTCTTCGCGCGCTTTGTAGGCAGCTTTGAAGTTATTGAGGTTCTGCTGAACGATTGCTGCCTGAGCGTTCTTGGCTCGCAACTTAGCGATTTCGGTTTCCATATCCTGCGTTTGTTTTCGAGTGCCGCTGGTCACGAAATACCAGAAGCCGGCATACAAAACGCCGCCGATCGCGAGGAACGCGACCAGTCGCAAGTACCATGGAAGAGCCGGGAGTTTGCCGAGTTTCATGACTTTGATCCTTCTTCAAAGATGCCACGGGCGCCCCGTGGAGCTTCGCATTCGTGCAGCTACTTCTTCATCGCGACCTGGTTGGCAGGTGCAGGTGCCGGTTGTGAGTCCTTGTCCTTCTTACCGAAGTTCGCTTTCACAGTGAACGTAACAACTTCAGGCTTCACGACGTTCGCATTATTCTGCGCCCCGGTTTGCGGAGCTGGAGCTTGCGTTTTCGCATCCTCTCTCGTGGTCTCGATGTTGAGATTGCTAAACAGTCCGTTTGAGAATTCGAGACTCTGTCCGAACTTCGTCACTGCGTATTCATTCGGCGATTCACCCCTGATTGTGATTTCGCCTTCCTTGTTGTCGATGGCGGTGAGGTAAAGACCGGGAACTGCATCAAAGCGGGCCTTGATCTCTTGCAGCACTGCGCTCGGACCCTGCTGTGATTCGCGCAACGCCTTGATGGCATCGATGCGAGCCTGAACCTCTTTCGATTTGTTCTCCAGGTCCGCCAGCTCTTTTTGAGTAGCGAGCATCTGCTGGTTCAGGTGTTTCTGATTGTCGAGTTCTTTCTGCGCGGCCGTGTACGCCATGTTTGAACTGACGTAGTCGTAACCCATTGCCATTACCATCAAGCCAAACACCGTCAGCGCGAGCAGTAACGTCTGCATGCGCGGGCTGGCGACTTTGTCTTCAACCAGCGCGACGCCCTGGGGCCGATCCGTAACGGACTCGAGCAGGTTTATCTTAATCATGCCTCAACTCCTCTCAGGGCGAGACCAACAGCAACTGCCATCTCCGGCACTATCTCTCGCATGTAGTCCGGATCAAACTTCCGCGCATCAACTTCAATCTGCCGGAAGGGATCGAAGACTTCCACCGGAATCTCAAAACGATTCGATAAGAAGTCGGGCAGGCCCGGCAACTTCGAACCGCCGCCCGCGAGTAATATCTTCTGAATCGATGCCTCACCTTCCTGCGCGGTCGCGCGATAGAAATCGAAAGTCTTCTTAACTTCGAGCGCGAGGTTGTCGGAAACAGTCTCGATGATCGGTTGAATCGGTTTTGGTTCGACGCCATCCGGCAACGGATTACCACGTTTGACTGATTCGGCCTGTTCGAAACTCAAACCGAGTTCTCGCTGTAACAAGCTGGTGTACTGGCTACCGCCGACTGACGCGTCTCGCGCGAAGATCGAACGCGTGCCGTTGAGGATGTTGATGTTCATCGTGGCGGCGCCGACGTTGAGCAGTGCGACGATGTCACCGACGCGCGGCTGGTAGTTGACCTCGTAACAATTCTGGAGTGCAAAGGCATCGACATCGATGATTACCGGTTGCTTGCCCGCGAGTTGGATCGCCTGCTTCACGTTCGCAATCTTGTCGCTCTTGCACGCAGCCATCAGGACGTGCAACGTCTCAGACGACTTGCCGGTCAGTTCATAATCGAGATTCACGTCACCGATATCGAACGGGATGTGTTCCTCAGCGTGCCAACTAAACGATTCCTGCAACTCTTCCTGGCTCATCGCGGGCAGCACGATGTTCTTCACGATCACAGAGTGGCCACTGACTCCGGCGGCAACGCGCGTAGTCCGTATCTGGTGCTCGCTGAAAATGTGAGAGATCACGTTGGAGACGTTGTTGAGCTCCATGATTTGGCCATCGACGATCGTGTCGGTCTGGAGGTTTTCGAATCCGAGGTTGAGAAGCTGGAGGGCACTTCCCTTTTTACTGAGCTCAACAGCTTTCACGGCACTGGAGCCGATGTCGAGACCAACGAGGTTCTTTTTTCCCGAGCCTTTTTTGAACATGTTAATTAGTCCTCACAACAGCGAGCCGCAATTTGTTTTGCAGGCGCAGCCGGGCACGCGCTTTTCGCGCTCTGGATAGTTGGCGTCTAAGTGTTTTCAAAGTCATAGCGTCAGGGCTTGGTTTCAAGGTTGCCGTCCGTTTCTTTGTAGGGTGGTTGGGCATGACACCAGCGTGCATAGGAAGGGGTGCGGGCATCAACAGAGAACTGTTGGAGAAGTCTGGTGCGGCAGGATGGAAGCTCATCGGAAACCCAGCCAAGTTGGTGCTTGCCAACTTCTGTAGGCTTTGCGACCTCCGCTCACGCGAAGTGTGCCTTTATCGTGCTCCAAAAGATTTCGCGGGACTGACCGCTGTTGAAAACCAGGTGGGCACCCGGCGAACGACAGGTTTACTGCCGTCAACCTGAGTGAGAGTACCTTAATGGGCCAAACAATGTCAATCGCTATTTTTGTTTGTTTAACTCTTGTTATTGCATCGTTTGGAAGTGGAAATTGAGCCAGCGTGCGGTGCTTTCTGGAACTAAACGGAGGTTCGTTCCAGTTTTATAAAACGCCGCTGGGGTCCTTTACTTTCGCTGTTTTTGCGGGAATACCGACGACGATGTGGTAGGGCTCGACGTCGCGTGTGACGACGGCGCCCGTTCCGATCATAGCGTGGTCGCCGATGGTCGTTCCGGCCAGGACGGTCGAGTGGTACGTGAGCCGGACGCCGTTTCCGATGCGCGTCTCGGGTGTCTCAACATCGTGAATGTCGTAGATATTATGGTTGTGAGAATAGACGTTCGCGTAGTCTGAAATCGAAACGTTGTTGCCGATGTCGATGCCGCCGCGGTCGTCCAAAAGCACGTGACGATGGACGACGACGTTGTTACCGAACGACAGGTTGTAGCCAAACGACCACTCGACGAAGTGCCAGCATTTAAGATTGTCACCGACCTTGCGGAAGATCATTGGCGCGAGCATTCTGCGGAAGCGATGTCCGAGCAAAGCATTCTGTCCGAGTGGTGAACGATCGAACATCTGCCAGAGCCAGATCATCGGCTTGCGCTCGGCGTAACGTTTCGTATCGATGTCGGTGTAATACTCGGGCTCAGTCGCGACGTTACGTGGATCGAACGAGTGCATAGCCGCGCGCGCAGCAAGGCTGAGGCTATCGCGATCAGGTCGGGCAGCGCCGTAGTAGATCTCGAACAGCGTGTCGCGAACGACTTCGTTGGGATCGATTTTTCCGTCTGTTAGCGACTTTTGTAACTCGGTCAGAAAACCGTCGTAGTCCTGCTCTGCCAGGGCTTCTGCGGACAATCGTCGATAGGTCATAGGGGTGGATATCAACGCGCGCAAAGTTAACACAGGCTTCGGATGGCAGCAATAAGATCCGCGTTTATCTGCGTAAATCTGCGGCTCGCCTTTGCGTGAAACCGCTTTACGTCTTACGATGCCCCAGCAATGAAGTTTTTGCGCCCTCTGCTCGCCGCTGCTTTGCTCGTAATCGTGCTTGTCGCCGTTTGGCTTTGGTGGAGTCTGACGTCCAAATTCGATATGGCCGACTACGCTCCGGCCGACTCACTCGTCTACATCGAATTCAACAACCCCGCGGCCGTGGTCCAGGCAATTCAGCACAGCAACCTCTGGCAGGCAGCCGCCCCGATCACACAAAGCAAACCGGCTTCGCAGAATCGTTTCGCCGCCGCAGCCGCGCGCGCCGGTCTTGGTCCACTGCCCGCGGTTCTCTTCGCCCGCGCGCAGGTCGCTTTGACGATGATCAGCATGAACACGTTCGAAGAAGAAGACTCGCTCAAAGTGCGGCCCGAGTTCGCCCTCATCATCGAGACCCACACTTCGAACTGGCGTATCAAGCCTGCCGCTGTCGCAGCAATCAAACAACTCGCAATCTTCAGCTACGGCACCTCGATGTGTACCGAACACCGTGGCGATGCTGACTACATCGAATGCTCCGTTACCGGCAGCGATCGCAAGATCGTCGGCGCAGTAGACGGCTCACTTGTCGTGATCGGCAATTCGGATAACGCTGTGCGTACTTGTCTGGAGACTCGTCGCGGCGTCAGGCCAAGTATTCATAGCGATGCGGAGATGGTGAAGGTTCGTGCCAGCGTGAGTTCCGATAAGACGCTTGGCTTCGGTTATGTCTCGCCCGCGAATTCCGCAACACTCTTTTCATGGGTCGCGCCGCTGATAATCTTGCAGTCGCCCGGCGATCAACAGTTGCAGCAACTGCTGGCGGTAAGTGCGGGCAAGGTCTTGCGTGGCGTGGCTTGGACCGCGAGCTCCGCGCCGCAGGGAATCGAAGATCGCTTTCTCTTCTCTCTGGACCCGGGAGTCGTGTCACGTCTTCAGCCTGCCTTCACGGAATCCGAGCCTGATGAAAGTTTCTGGCAGTTTGTGCCCGAAGGATTTCAGTCGCTGACGATCTATCGCAACAAGGCGCCGGCGACAGCCTGGAGCTCACTCAGCTCGGCAGTCGCGTTCAAGCTTGATGCCGTGCCGGCGGCGTTGTTTGGAACGTTGCTCAAATCGAGTTTGTCAGTGTACGGCATCAGCAATCCGAGAGATGCACTGACGGCGCTCAACCCGCCGTTGTTGACGTTGAAACCCACAGAAGGTGCGGCCGAAGCAATCCTCGTGGCACGTGTAAACGATCCGGAGCGGTTGAAGAAATCGCTTGCTGACGGCGAGATCCTCGAAGGGCTCGATTCAAATCCGGATCCGAAGAAGGAGTTTGCGGCGGTGTTTGTGAACGACTACGTGCTGCTGGGTAAGAGTGAAAACGTTCGCTCGAGTCTTGCGGCAATAAAAACAGGTGTGGATGCAGATCCCAAGAAGTATCAAAACTATCTCAACCAGGCGTCGAATGAAAAAGAAGGTGTGATCGTGACGTTCACGAACGACGAGGAGCGCGTGAATGACTTTCTCTCCACGGTGGTGCAGTTGCAGGGACGAAAACTCTCCGCGCAGCAACTCGATAGTTTGCACAACCTCACGCGCACGGCAGGTATCGCGGCAACCGAAACGAAGCTGAATGCGTTTGGGATCGAGCGTCGAACGCGCTCGGCGTTCGGACAGTTCAGCACTCTGACTTCCCTGCTGCAATCTGGTCGTTGATCATGAAACGACTTCTTCTCGGCACTCGAAATCCCGGCAAGGTAAAAGAGATCACGACCATTCTCGAAGGCACGGGCTGGACGTTCAGTTCGCTTCAGGAATTTGCGGACGTGGGAGCAGCGGTTGAGGATGGCGTGACGTACGCTGAGAACGCGATCGCGAAGGCTCGGTTCTACGCTCGCGCAACCGGACTCTTGGCGCTTGCTGATGACTCGGGGCTTGAAGTCGCCGCGCTGGGTGGTGCGCCCGGAGTCTTCTCGGCACGTTACGCCGGCGACAACGCCTCCGATGCGGATCGACGTAAGCTGCTTCTCTCAGAACTCGCTAAAGTAGATAGTCGAGATCGGCGTGCTCGCTTCGTTGCTGCAGTCGCGATCGCTGCGCCCGATGGTGAAGTCCTGAATGTTTCGGACGGCATCTGCAACGGAACCATCATCTTCGAACCGCGCGGCACTGGTGGTTTCGGTTACGACCCTCAGTTCGTCCCCAACGGCTACGATCAGACCTTCGCCGAACTCTGTGATGACGTTAAGAACCGCATCAGCCATCGCGCCCGCGCGTTGATGCTGACTCGGGCTTCCCTTGACCATCTCCACCCCTCCTCTTAGAATGCCTAACTTCTTCGGGGCGTAGCACAGCCTGGTAGTGCGCTCGGTTTGGGACCGAGAGGTCGGAGGTTCGAATCCTCTCGCCCCGACCATTAGATCAATAATTTACGGCTGCCATCATTGGCGGCCGTATCTCATTTGTGTATTTTACAAAGACCCGAACTCCGGTGGACAAAGCAGAATATGGTTGCTTTCCCCGGAGCGGATCAAAACACTTGTGAGCGGTGGTAAGACTTTCCGGTATCCGAAAGTGCTTCAATTGTGACCTTTGCCGTGGAGTCAGTCTTCTTATCGCCGGCTCCTGCGCGGCACGGGAAGGCATACTGCATCCGGTAGAATCAGAGACCTTTGACAATGCTATACTCTCTCGGAGTTGAGAGGATTGAGCGTATGACCCAAACCGTCAGCGTCGATGAAGCCCAAAACAAATTGCCGGATTTGCTGGCACAGGCATTGGCTGGTAACGAAGTAATCATCACAGAGCACGGCACGCCTGTAGCGCGTCTGGTTCCGGTTGTGGCACGTTCTAAGAAGAAACGTGTAGCGGGTCTCAATCGAGGCACAATTTCGACGAGCGAAGACTTTGATGAACCCTTACCGGATGACTTTTGGCTTGGCCGAGGATGAAACTTCTGCTCGACACTCACATCTTTATCTGGTGGGCAGATCAACCAGAAAAACTTCCACCCGCCACGCTTTCCGCTTTGGAAGATGACGCTAACGAACTGCTGTTGAGTGTGGTAAGCGTTTGGGAAATGCAGATCAAGATTCAATTGGGTAAGTTGAAATTGACTTCTGCCGTTGAAAGAGCTTGTTAAGAAACAACAAGACATTGACGCACGTTTTCCACTGGATGCCTTTCATCACAAAGATCCGTTCGATCGTTTGCTGATTGCTCAAAGGATTGAAGAAGGGCTTACTATTGTCACCGCAGATTCGCAGTTCTCATCCTATTCGGTAAAGTTGCTTCAATAATCGCCGTTAAGACGATCTTACCAAATGGCAAAACTTAATTCTTTGCCGAACCTGTGAATTGGGACCGAGAGGTCGGAGGTTCGAACCTCTCTCGCCGACCAATTCGATCGGCATGGGTGTGAGGTTGCGCAAGTCACGCTGGACGTCGGCCTTTGTTTCGTTCTTCAACCAGATCAGTGCCAGGCCGGCAAGCTGCAGTCGCTCGAAGGTTTCCATTAAGAATTGCGCAGAGCTGAGCAGGGATGCAGATGAAGTCTGATCGTCAACCCAGCGACTCCATGATCCTTATCCTTTCGATAGAAGGTTGAAGATCAAGGGTCGATTTTGTGTCTCTAGCACAAGTCGGCCCGCTTCTTTTTTATTTGATGGGTGATCAGCAACGTAGCGCAAAAGTTTTCGCTTGTCACCAATAAATTGACTAAACTTCAAACACAGGTTGGGCCGTAACACATGACGCTGTTGTTCGCATTTCTAATTGGACTCTTCGCAGGGTTGCGCTCGCTTACGCCTCCTGCGGCGGTCGCGTGGGCCGTGTACCTGGGTTGGCTCAAACTTGCGCGGCCACTATCTCTCATCGGCTCGCTTCCTGCAGTGATAATTCTGAGCCTGTTAGCCATCACGGAACTGATGTTTGATAAGCTGCCGAATACTCCGAACCGCACCGCTCCTCCAGGACTTATCGCCCGCATCGTGACCGGTGGCTTCACCGGCGCATGCGTTTCTCTTGGCGGTGGACAGTCGGCTTTGGTTGGTGCCGGGCTGGGAGTGATCGGCGGAATCGTCGGTTGCTTCGGCGGCTATCAGGTGCGCGCTCGGCTCGTGAAGTCTTTGCGCCAGTCAGACTTCAACATTGCTCTAGTTGAAGATCTGATTGCGATCGGTGGCAGCTTCTTCATCGTTTCGCGATTCTAGTGCGGCAATGATTATCTCTTCATACGTGCGATTGAGTGTGATGGTCGTTTTACTCGCTCACTCAACCGCCCTCGCAATCACACAAACGAACCCGATCCCAACAGGCCAGATCGTTGAAAGAATTGAAGCGCTCAACGATTCGTCGCAA
>DATDFT010000050.1:0-4086 GCA_036522475.1 Pyrinomonadaceae bacterium
TTCTCTCGGAAGTAGTAATGCCCGCTCAGCTCGCCCGCAAAGAGCGCGTTCTCGCGTCGCATCCGATCCTTCATGAACGCGTGACCACCCTTCGAGACGATCGGCCGCGCGCCTTTTCGTTTCACTGTATCCATCACCGGCCAGATCACGCGCGGATCGAAGATGATCGTGTTGTCGCTGCCATGCTTCGTTAACAGGATATCGGCGAGCAGCGCGGTGATGTACGCTCCCGAGATGTATTCCCCCTTTTCATCAAAAAACATCGCGCGATCGGCATCCGCGTCCCATGCGACTCCGAACGTCGCGTGCTTCTCCCTGATGAGCTCTTCAGTTTCGGTGCGATTGCCGGGCAACATCGGATCGGGCGGCCCTTTCGGAAACGTGCCGTCCGGTTCGAAGTTCAGCGGTATGAGATTCAACCCGAGGTCCCGCACGAGCTTCGCTGCCGGTCGACAGACATAACCAAAGTTAGCGTTCCCGACGAAAGTGAACTTCTGAATCGCATCGCGATCGATAAACTTCAACACGTGCGCAAGGTAGTCGCTGAGAATGTCGCGCTCGGTGCAGGTGCCTTTCTTGTCGGAAGTGACTTCGGCATCTTTCCCGGCTTTTAAAGCGTCGCGAAGATCGAACAAGCCGGTCTCGGAAGAGATAGCCGTAGCGTGTTCTTTCACCATCTTCATGCCGTTGTATTGCTTCGGATTGTGCGACGCGGACACAACAACGCCACCAGAGTAAGGATACGCACCGGCTGAGAAGTAGAGCATGTCGGTCGTGATCCGTCCGATATCGACGACGTCGACACCCGCATCGAGAAAGCCTCGAATCAAACTCGCCTTCAGAGGCGGTGACGACGAGCGCGCGTCCATCCCAACCACCATCGTTTTCGGCTCGAACAAGTAAACGTAGCCTTTGGCGATGCGATAGTAATCTTCCTCGTTTACCTCGTCGGGATAAACGCCACGAATGTCATAAGCTCGAAAAACATCCCAGTTCACGATATGCCCCCACTCATGTAAACGTGTAATCAGTCAACGAAGTCTTGTCGCCGAGCACGGTGCCTGGTCCAACAATCGCCGACCGGCCGATGTGACAACCACGACCAGCGATCGCGCCGGTCATGTGTGCAGTGGTGCCGATGCGCGTGTGCGGCCAGATCACACAGTTTTCAACTCGCGCGCGCTCTTCGACAAAACATCCCTGGCCCAACACTGAGTTGATGATCTGCGCGCCGGGTTTGATCTGACAGTCGTCGCCAATGATCGAAAGATCATCAATCTCTGCGACTGTCGCCGCATCGAACTGTCCGCGACGTTCCTTGATGTGAATGCGTCCGACGCGGTTCGCGAGCAGATCCGCGTGTACTTGCAAGTAGCGTTCGGGCGTGCCGATGTCGATCCAGTACGTGCGTGTCGGAACGTGCGCATAGAACGGTTCGCCACGCTTTAAGAGATCCGGAAACAGTCCATATTCAAACGAATAATTTTCACCCGCCGGCAAAAAGTCGAGCACCTTCGGCTCGAGAATGTACGTGCCCGCGTTGATCGTGTTGCAGGTGATCTCGTCGGCCTTTGGCTTTTCGAGAAAGCGGCGAATGCTGCCGTCCTTTTCAGTTTCAACCAGGCCGTAACTCTGCGGGTTATCAACCGGCGTCAAAACGATCGTCGCGGTCGCTTTGCGATCGTTGTGTTCGCGTATCACCGCTTTAAGATCGAGATCGGTGAGAATGTCACCGTTGAAAACAACCGTTGGTTCGCGAATGAGATCTTCAGCAAACTTGTAAGCGCCCGCGGTGCCCATCGGCTGCGGCTCGACGGTGTATTTCAAGTTCACGCCGTGGTCGGAACCATCGCCGAGTAGTTGCTCAATCTTACTTGGCTGATAGGATAACGAGAGGGTGATGTCGGTAATACCGGCGCGCCGCAACGTGTCGATTTGATAAAGAAGAAAAGGACGGTTACAGATCGGAACGATAGGTTTCGGAGTGTAAACTGTTAAAGGGCGAAGGCGCGTGCCTTTGCCACCTGCAAGAATGAGTGCCTGCATGCTTTATGAATAATGAAATAAAGTCTAATATCGGACCAAGTCTAACATAGGGAGTTCGGAAATGCCGGAATTGAACGAAGCAGTAATCATCAGCGCGGCGCGCACGCCGGTCGGAAAGTTTTTGGGATCGCTGAAAGGTTTTTCGGCGCCGCAGTTGGGCGCGATCGTCGTACGCGAGAGTGTGAAGCGCGCGGGTGTTAAGCCTGAAGACGTTGATGAAGTGATCATGGGATGTGTGATTCAAGCCGGGCTGGGCCAGAACCCCGCGCGCCAGGCTGCGCTGAACGGAGGCATACCGTCGACAGTCTCCGCTGTGACTGTGAATAAGGTGTGCGGCTCGGGTTTGAAAGCCGTGATGATGGCGGCGCAGGGAGTGCAACTCGGCGACACCGAGATCGTCGTTGCGGGCGGCATGGAGTCGATGAGTAACGCGCCTTATCTGATACCGAAAGCGCGCGAAGGTTATCGACTCGGAAATGGTGAGATCGTCGATTCGATGATCAACGACGGACTGTGGTGTGCATTTGAAAATTACCACATGGGCTGCTCTGGGGAAGTCGTAGCTGACGAATACAGGATCAGCAGAAGCGAGCAGGATGAGTTTGCAGTCAACTCGCATCGCAAAGCGGCGGCAGCGATCAAAGCGGGGAGGTTTAAAGACGAGATCGTGTCGGTTGAGATTCCGCAGAAGAAAGGCGCGGCACTCGTTTTTGATACTGACGAGACTGTGCGCGAGGACACGACGGCCGAAGTGCTTGGGAAACTGAAGCCGGCGTTCAAGCCGGAGGGGACAGTTACAGCGGGCAATGCGCCCGGTGTTAACGATGGCGCGTCGGCGGTTGTAGTCACCTCGATGCGACGCGCGCGCGAGTTGGGTGTCGAGCCGATGGCGCGGATCGTGGCGCAGGCGACGGCCGGTGTTGAGCCACGACTCGTGATGATGGCGCCGGTTGAAGCGGTGCGTAAGCTGTTCAAGAAGACTGGCTGGTCGCCGAGTGAAGTCGATCTGGTTGAGTTGAACGAAGCGTTCTCGGTTGCGGCGGTGGCGGTCACGCGCGAGCTCGGACTCGATCCGGAGAAGGTGAATGTGAACGGCGGCGCGGTGGCATTGGGCCATGCGATCGGACAATCAGGATCGCGACTGTTGACTACGATGTTGTACGAGCTGAAGAGACGAAATGCGCGTAGAGGCATTGTGTCGCTGTGTCTCGGTGGTGGTAACGCGGTCGCGATGGCGATTGAGAGATGAGCCGCAGATTTACGCAGATGAACGCGGATCAAATAATTGGTGTTGTTGGTGCAGGGACGATGGGCAATGGGATCGCCCAGGTTTCTGCGCGCGCCGGTTACGACGTGATCATGCACGACGTACGAGAGGAGTTTCTCGATCGCGGTTTGAAGGCGATCGACAAGAGCCTGCAACGCGACGTCGATAAAGAACGTCTCGATGCGCAAGGCAAACAAGCCATCATCGGCAGGATCAAAACAACGACTGATTTTGCGGCCTTTAAGAATGCGGAGCTTGTGGTTGAGGCGGTGACGGAAGATCTTGCAGTCAAGACGCAAGTCTTCAAGACGCTCGACGAGCTCACACCGCCAACCGCGATTCTCGCTTCCAACACTTCATCGATCTCGATCACGAAACTCGCTGCCGCCACAAAACGACCGGACAAAGTCATCGGCATGCACTTCATGAATCCGGTGCCAGTGATGAAGCTCGTTGAAGTGATTCGCGGCATGGCCACGTCCGACGAGACGTACGAACGAGTGCGCGCGCTCTCGGAACAGATGGACAAAGTCGCACTCGATTGCCAGGACTCGCCGGGCTTCGTCTCGAATCGTGTGTTGATGCCGATGATCAACGAAGCGATCTTCGCGCTTTATGAAGGCGTGGCGAGACGCGAGAGTATCGACGGCATCATGAAGCTCGGCATGAATCATCCGATGGGCCCGTTAACGCTCGCTGACTTCATCGGTCTCGATGTATGCCTCGCTATCATGAATGTGTTATATGAGGGGCTCGGAGACCCGAAATACAGA